>CALMQC010000228.1 GCA_937871895.1 uncultured Roseateles sp.
ATCAAGGCCCACGTCATCGACAGCCTGCCCCACGTGGGCGGCCAGTGCGTCGAGCTCTACCCCGACAAACCCATCTACGACCTGCCCGGCCTGCCGGTGTGCACCGGGCGTGAGCTGGCCGAGCGCCTGCTGCAGCAGACCCGCCCGTTCGCGCCTGAGTTCCATCTCGGGCAGGAAGTCAGCACCGTGGCGCGGCAGGCCGATGGGCGATTCCTCATCGAGACCTCGCGCGGCACGCGACTGCTGACCAAAGTGGTGTTCATCGCCGGGGGCGTCGGCAGCTTCCAGCCACGTCGGCTGCGTATCGAGGGCATCGAGGCCTTTGAGGGCCAGCAGCTCCACTACCACGCCCCCGACACCGCCACGTTCGCAGGCCAACGCGTCATCGTGCTCGGCGGCGAGGCAGCGGCTGTGGCCACGGCCATTCAACTCGCCACCGCCGAGACCCTGGCCCGCGAGGTCACCCTCGTCCATCGCCGCGATGCCTTGAAGGCTGACCCTTCCCAGTTGGCCACACTTCAAGCCCTGCGCGATCAAGGCGCCGTGCGCTTCGTGGCCGGCCAGCCCACGGGCTTTGACGCCGACGGAGGCCGTCTCAGCGCACTGCGCCTCATCAACGCCGAAGCCGCCGAGCAGGCCCTGCCCTGCGACGCCATCGTGGCCTGCCTCGGCCTTGCGCCCAAGCTCGGCCCCATCGCTGACTGGGGCTTGCAACTGGAGCACAAGCTGCTCGTCGTGGACCCGGCGCGCTTTGAAACCAGCGAGCCCGGCATCTTTGCCGTGGGCGACGTGAACATCTACCCTGGCAAGCGCAAGCTGCTGGTCTGCGGCTTCCACGAAGCCACGCTCGCGGCCTTTGCGGCGGCGGAGATCGTCTTCCCCGGCAAGCGCATCTTGCTGCAGTACACGACGACCAGCCCGCGGCTGCATGCGCTGCTGGGTGTCGCTGACGCACCCGCTTCCCACTGAACGCGCGCCGCCGGTTCTCTGGGTTTCCGAGGGATAGCGCTCGTGCGACTTTCAGGTGCCGGCTCCTAGACTGAAAGGTCACGCATCAGCGCTCTCATCAGGACATACGAGATGACCTCGACACGGCAACCTCCTTGGCTCTCTCGATTCGCGCGTTCGCTGAGCCTGTGCTCAGCGTTGATCGCGGCAGCTGGAGCGGCCAATGCACAGACGGTGCCGTCGATCCAGTTCAATCAGATCGGCTACCTGACCGCCGGCGCCAAGTGGGCGGCTGTGAGCGCGGCCACGCCCGCTGTCGGCGCTGAGTTCAGCGTGGTCGATGCGAAGACCGGGCAGGTCGTATTCAAGGGGAACCTTGGTGCAGCGGCGGAGTGGCCGCTGTCCAAGGAGGCGGTGCGCCTCGCGGACTTCAGCGGCTTGCAGACGCCTGGCAGCTACCGGCTGCGCGTGGCGGGCGTGCCGGACTCGGCACCGTTCAGCATCGCCGGCAACAGCTACGAGGCCGTGACCCGCGCCGCCATCCGCGCCTACTACCTCAACCGCGCCGGCATCGAACTCAAGCCCGAGCACGCGAGCGAGTTCGCGCGGCCGGCCGGCCACCCTGACACCGTGGTGCGCATCCATGCATCGGCCGCCGGCCCCAAACGCAAGGAGGGCGATGTGATCTCTTCGCCCAAGGGCTGGTACGACGCGG
The DNA here is from genome assembly GCA_937871895.1 of uncultured Roseateles sp. Taxonomy (GTDB): domain Bacteria; phylum Pseudomonadota; class Gammaproteobacteria; order Burkholderiales; family Burkholderiaceae_C; genus Pelomonas. The sequence goes on from CALMQC010000228.1 coordinate 1,664, forward strand.
GCGACTACAACAAGTACATCGTCAACTCGGGCATCACGGTCTACACGCTGCTGGCCGCGTACGAGCACCACCCGGACTACTTCAAGCGCCTTGGCTTGAACATTCCCGAGAGCGCAACCGACGGTGCAAAGGGCCTGCCCGACCTGCTGAGCGAGGTGCTCTGGAACCTCGACTGGATGCTGACCATGCAGGACCCCGACGACGGCGGGGTCTATCACAAGCTGACTGACCTGATATTCGACGGCATGCAGCTGCCGCATCACAGCAAGACTGAACGCTACGTCGTCATGAAGACGACCGCCGCTGCGCTCGACTTTGCGGCCGTGATGGCCCAGGCCAGCCGCGTGTTCAAGGCTTTCGAGGCACAGCGGCCGGGCCTATCAAGCCAAGCCCTCAAGGCCGCGCAGGACGCATGGGCCTGGGCCAAGGCCCACCCCGATGTGCGCTACCGCCAGCCGGCCGACGTGCGCACCGGCGCCTATGGCGACGAAGAGCTGCGCGACGAGTTCGTCTGGGCGGCAGCGGAGCTGTTCGTCAGCACGGGCGATGCGGCCTACCTGAGTGCCTTGCAGCCTGCGTCCCAGAAACTCACCGTGCCCTCCTGGAACGAAGTGGGCGCACTCGGCTGGATGACCCTGGCCCACCACCGCAAGCTGCTGCCCGAGTCGCCGGGGCCCTTCTCGCTGGCCAAGCTCGTCCCGGCGCGAATCACGGCTCTGGCGCAGGAACTGGCCGACGACTGGCAGTCCTCGCCCTACCGCACCACGCTGCGCCGCAGCGACTTCGTCTGGGGCAGCAATGCGGTGGTGCTGAACCAGGCCATGTTGCTGCTGCAAGGCTACGAGCTGACGGGCGAGCGCCGCATGCTGGACGCCGCGCAGGCCGCGCTGGACTACGTGTTGGGCCGCAACGCCACCAACCTGTCCCAGGTCACCGGGCTCGGCTCCAACCCGGCCAAGCACCCGCATCACCGCCCCTCGGGTGGCTATGGCAAGGCGGTGCCGGGCTTCCTGGTGGGTGGCCCCAACCCCAATATGCAGGACAAGGCGCAGTGCCCGCCCTACCCGTCTACTGAGGTGGCCAAGGCCTACCTCGATCACATCTGCAGCTTTGCCAGCAATGAGGTGGCCATCAACTGGAACGCGCCGCTGGTCTATGTGTCCGCTGCGCTCGAAGCCCTGACCCCTCCGCCCGCCAAGAAGTAAAGCCTGTGACTCAGCACCCCGTCTCCTTCCGCCACCCAATGACCTGGGTGCCCACGCTCTACCTGGCCATGGGCCTGCCCAATGTGATGGTGGGGGTGGTCGCGGCCATCATCTACAAGAACATGGGCGTGTCCAACGAGGACATCGCGCTCTACACCTCGCAGATGTACCTGCCCTGGGTGCTCAAGCCGCTGTGGGCGCCGTTGCTGGAGCCCTTCAAGACCAAGCGCTGGTGGGTCATCTCGATGGAGTTCCTGATGGCCGCGTCACTCGGCCTCGTGGCGCTGTGCCTGCCGCTGGACGATTTCTTCCGCCTGTCACTGGCCTTCTTCTGGATCACCGGCTTTGCTTCGGCCACGCAAGACACAGTGGCGGACGGCGTCTTCATGACCACGGTCAACCTGCGTGACCAGGCCCGCTACTCGGGCCTGCAAGGCATGTGCTGGAACATGGGC
>CALMQC010000229.1 GCA_937871895.1 uncultured Roseateles sp.
CACCAAGGGTGCGTTGCCGGCCATTGCGGCCAGCATCAGCGGCGTGGCGCCCACCGGCGTGGCGTGGTCAGCGCCGTGCACGTCGGCGGCACGCAGGATGTCCTTGAAGTTCTTCGCCTGGTAGGGCTGCAGGTGACGCTGGTGCACGGCGGCGACCGTCTTGCGCACCAGTTGCTGGCGTGCCAGCCAGGGGCCTTTGACGCCGTAGCGTGGCGGCAGCAACGTGCCGGCGCCGACGAACTCGTGCTCCTCCATCAGGCCACGGGCCGGAGCGAACTTGGCTGAGGCCAGCGACTCGATCCAGGCGTGCTGGCCATGCCACAGCGCATAGTCGAAGACCGTCTGTCGTGGCTTGCCGCTCGGGTTCTGCGGGTCGAAAGCCTTCGGAAACTGGTCTTCGATCAGTGCCAGGCTCCACGGCACCCACGGCACCGGCTTGTGCTGCAGGAAGGCATCGCGGATGGCCTGCGCCTGCTCGGCCTTGCCTTGCAGTTCGAGCCGGCGCGCCTCCTGCGCCCATTCGTCCTGCGTCGACTTCGCCACCTCCTGCGCCTGGGCCTCGCCCAACTTCAGGCCCAGCAGCGTCAGCAGGGGGTGGCCGGTGTCCTGCTCGACGAGCGTGAGCGTCTCCACCGCCCGCGTCATCGCCACATAGAGCGCATTCACCTGGAACTTGTAGAGCTCCAGCGACTTGTCGGCCTTGTCGCGCGCGCGGCGGTACTCGAGGTCAACGGCCTGGAGGTCGGACTCGCCGACGCCCTCGCACACCTCGGCATAGGCTTGGCGCTGGCTCGACACCAGCCGGAACAGCAGCACGTGCGGGTACTCCAGGCCCTTGGCCTCGTGCACGCTGAAGACCAGCGGCGTGTGGAAGGCCTGGCGCGCGGCGGGCTTGTCCTCGTCGCGCAGCACGATGACGGCATGGCGCGCCGACTGCCGCGTCGCCGCGTCCAGCTGCGCCAAGGTCTTGTCCTTCGCATCCAGCAGCCGCACCTCGCCGGCCACGGCCGAGGTGCTGCGCACGAGGAAGTTGCTCTCGCGGTCCACTGAGCCAAAGCGCGCCTGTTTGATCTTCAGCAGCCGGTTCGACAGATCCGTGACCGCGCGCGTGTTGCGGAAGTTGGCCTGCAACAGCTTTAAGGGCTGTCTCTGAGCGGCATCACCCGCCAGCCCCTGCCAGAACAGGCTTTTCAGCGCCGCCCAGCTGAAGAAGTTGGGGTGCACGATCTGGTGGCTGTCGCCGCACAGGATGAACTGGCCCGGCGCCTTCAGCAAAGCCAGCACCAGGGCCAGCTGCACCGGCGTGAGGTCCTGCACCTCGTCGACGACGACGAAGTCGTAGACCGGCGCCTGCTTGTCGGCCATCTGCGTGCGCCACGCGTGCGCCACCAGGTTGCTGTCGTGCAGCCCCGCTTCGGCCAGCCAGGCGCGGTAGCGCTGGAACAGGCCGTGCGCCAGCTCGCGCTGCGCCGTGTTCAGCAGGCTCTGCCGCGTGCCGAGCGCCAGGTAGTCTGCCAGCGACAGTGGACCCTCCGGTTGTGCACCGATGACGCCGCGGAACTCCTCGAACAGCGCCTGCGCATCCAGCTCGCCCAGCAGGCGCAGGGTCTGGCGGTGCCGCTCGCACCAGGCGGCGAACATCGGCAGCGTCACCTCGCGGCCGGGTGGCACGCGCAGCGTTTCCAGCAGCTCGCGGTAGCTGAGGAAGTCGACCTCCTGCTTCGGGTTCTCGAAGCCCAGCGCCGCGTGCAGCGCGCGGGCGCTCTGCGCCAGGTAGGCCGACAGCGTGACGTACAGCACCCGGCCCTCGGCTTCGCGCAGCCGCGCCAGGGTGACCGCCGTCTTGCCCGAACCGGCCGAGCCGATGACGACCAGCGGCGCCGGGTGGCGGTAGGCCTCGTCCTGCGCCTCGTCGAAGACGATGGGCTTGTCCAGCAGCTCGAACTGCGTGCGGCCCGGGCCCAGCCAGCGCAGCGGCGTGGCCTCGGCGGCCAGCGCCGGGGCCTGGGCGTCGGCTGCCGGTTCGCGCTCGATGCGGCTTTCGTCCACCGCGGCACCGCGCAGGAAGCGCGAGCGATCGTAGGCGTGGTTTTCGATCACTTCCAATGCCAGGCACACGGTC
>CALMQC010000230.1 GCA_937871895.1 uncultured Roseateles sp.
ACGCGCTGCAGCTGCAGCCCGGCATGCCCGTCGCCGACCGGCTGGCCGCGCCGCGCCTCAGCCCGCAAGCCGGCCTGCTCGACCTGGACCTGCATGCCCTGAGCGAGCTGGCCGGCCTGCGCATGGAGTGGCCGCAGGCGCCAGGCCGCTACACGATCGAGGCCTCGGCCGATGGCAATCGCTGGCAAAGCCTGCGCACCGTGCAGCGCCCACTGGCCGGGCCGGATCTTCAGTTCCTCGGCGAGCTTGAGGCCCGCTGGCTGCGCCTGCGCTTCGACGCGCGAATCCCCACCCCCACCGTGCAATTGCGCAGCCTGCAGGACTGGCCTTCGCGCGATGCCATGCTTGCCGAGCTGGCCCGTCTGCTGCCCGAAGGCGACCTGCCGCGCGCCTACCGCGGGCAGCAGAACTACTGGACCCTCGTCGGCGTGGACGGCGGCGCTACCGCCAGCGGCCTGCTTAGCGAGGACGGCGCGCTCGAGCTGCGCCCCGGCGGCCCCAGTCTGGAGCCGGCACTGCGCCTGCAGGACGGCCGACTCGTCACCTGGGCCCAGGTTGAGCGCAGCCACAGCCTGCGCGGCGGCCACCTGCCCTTGCCCCAGGTGCACTGGCGCCACCCGGAGGTGCAGCTCGACATCGAAGCGGGTGCAGACCGCGAAGGCGCTGCGCCCGGTCGGATGAGCCTGCTGGCCAGCTACCGCGTGCGCAACCTCAGCCCACAGCGCCAGCGCCTCAGCCTGCTGCTGACGCTGCGGCCCTGGCAGGTGAACCCACCCCAGCAGTTCCTGAACCTGCGCGGCGGCCTGAGCCCGCTGCCCACCCTGCACTGGGACGGCCTGACCCTGCGCTACCCCGCCGCCACCACGCCCCCCGCGACGGCCGAGGTCTTCGCCCTGCCCCTGCCCAGCAGCGTGCATGCGCTGCCACTGGATGCCGGCAGCAGCCTGCGAGCCCTGCTCGCGGCGCCTGCCTGGCAGCCGGGGCCGCGCGAGCAGCAGGACCTGCGCAGCCTGCTTGAAGGCCGCAGCCCCAAGCCCACCCCGGCGCAGACCCTGACTGACCCGGTCGGTCTCGCCAGCGCCGTCATGCGCTTCGATCTCGACCTGCCTCCGGGCGGCGAGGAGCGCATCGGCATCCAGACCCGGCCGGGCATCCGCCTGCCCGAGCGCCGCCTGGAGCTGGCTGCCGAGCAGTGGCGCCGTCAACTCGGCAAGCTCGACCTGAACCTGCCGCCCGCCACCGGCCCCTTGGCCGACCGCATGCGCGCCGCCCTCGCCCAGATCCTGATCTCGCGCGACGGACCCTGGCTGCGGCCGGGCACACGGTCCTACGCGCGCAGCTGGATCCGCGATGGCGCCATGATGGTCGCGGCGCTCTTGCGCATGGGCGAGGTGACCGCCGCGCGCGAGTTTGTCGATGCCTACCAAGGCATCCTGTTCGACAGCGGCAAGGTGCCCTGCTGCCACGACGCACGCGGCGCCGACCCCGTGGTCGAGAACGACAGCCACGGCCAGTACCTCTACGCGGTGGCCGAGGTCTGGCGCCACACGCAGGACGCCGACTTCCTGGCCCGCCACTGGCCGGCCGTGCAGCGCACCGTGGCTTACATCGACCACCTGCGGCAGAGCGAGCGCACGGCCACCAACCAAACGCCCGAGCGCGCCCGCTTCTTTGGCCTGATGCCGCCGTCCATCAGCCACGAGGGCTACTCCGACAAGCCAGCCTACGCCTACTGGGACAACTTCTGGACCCTGCGCGGCCTCAAGGACGCGGTGCAGATGGCCCGCGCCCAGCAGTCGCCGCTGGCCACAAGCTATGCCACCCAGCTCGCCGAGTTTGAGCACGACCTGTCCGCCTCGATCCGCGCCACGGCCCAGCACTACGGCCAAGCGGTGATCGCCGGCGCCGCCGACCGGGGCGACTATGACCCCACGTCCACCACCGTGCTGCTCAACCCCGCGCAAGGCGAGGCGCTGGTAGCGCCCGCGCTGCTGGCCGGCACCTTCGAGCGCTACCTGCGCGAGGCCCGCGAACGCGCCGCCGGCACTCGGCCCTACAAGGACTACACGCCCTACGAGCTGCGCAACGTCAGCGCCCTCGTCCGCCTGGGCCAGGCCGACGCGGCGCACGAGCTGCTGGCCTTCTTCTACAAGGACGCTCGCCCCCAGGGCTGGCACCAGTGGGCCGAGGTCGTGCTGCCCGATGCGCGCGAGCCGCGCTTCCTCGGGGACATGCCGCATGCCTGGATCTCGGCCGACTTCCTGCGCGCCGCGCTCGACCTCTTCGCCTATGAGCGCGGTGCCGACCTCGTCCTCGGCGCCGGCCTCACCGCCGCCTGGCGCGCGAGTGGTCCCGTGCGCATCGCCGGCCTCTCGACCGCCTTCGGCCGGCTCGACTACCGCCTGCAGCCCACGCCCAGCGGTTGGCAGCTGCATATTGACCACCGCCCCGAGCGCCTCCCCGGCCAATTGCGCCTGGCCTGGCCCGGCACCAACCCCTTGCCGCGCGCCACGGCGGACGGCCAACCCCTGCCCTGGGACGGGCGCGAACTGCCGCTGCCCGCCACCCATGCCACCATCGACCTCGTGACCCCATGAGCGCCCCGCCCTTCACTCTCCTGCGCAACGCCGCCGGCCTGCAGTTCGAGCTGCTGTCGCACGGCAGCCCGCGCCGCATCCTGGCCGATGGCCTGATGCTCAACCTCTTTCCCGGCACCGAGCTGGAAGGCGGGCTCACCAACCTCTGGCTCTACGCCAATGGCCGCACCACCGCCCTGCTTGGGCCGGGCTCGCCGCTGAGCTTCCAGACCGAGCCCCACGGCCTGCTCGGCCTCGGGCACTGGGGCCGGCTGCAGCTGCGCCTGAGCCTCACCCTGCACCCCGAGAGCCTGGCCTGGGCCTGGCGGCTGGAGCAGCGCAACCTCGGCACCGAGCCCATCGAGACCACGCTGGTGATGACGCAGGACGTCGGCCTGGCCGACTACGGTGCCATCCGGCTCAACGAGTTCTACGTCAGCCAGTACCTGGACCACCAGCCGCTGACCGACCCCAAGCACGGCACCGTGCTGGCCGTGCGCCAGAACCAACCCCAGGGCAGCCGCCATCCGCAGCTGCTGGCCAGCTCGCTGCGACGCACCGTGGCCTATGCCACCGATGCCCTGCAGGTGTTTGGCCGCCGGGCGCGCGAGACACAGCACTTGCCTGCACCGCAGCTGCCGCTGCCCAGCCGACGCCTGCAACACGAGCACGCCATGGTGGCCCTGCAGGACGAGGCCTTGAGCCTTGCCCCCGGCGGCGGTGGGCACACCGGCTTTGTGTTCGAGCTTTGCCTGCACCACCCGGCCCCCAGCAGCGCCGCTGACCTGCACCGGCTCGACGCCCCGCGCCGCCAGTTGCCCACCCTGGCCGTGCCCTCCAGCGGCGCCGGCCGCGCCGTGGTGGCCAGCCTGTTCCACAACGCGCCGCAGTGGCCCGTGCGCGACCTCAGCTTGGATGAGCTGACGGAGCACTTCCCTGGCGAGCGCCGGCACGAAGAGTGGCAAGGCACACAGCTGCTGTCCTTCTTCCAGACCGACGCAGCTGGCCAGCCCCGCCACGTCGCCCTGCGCACCAAAGAACTGGCCGTGGACCGGCCGCACGGCCACCTGCTGCGCAGCGGCCGGCACCTCACGCCCGACGAAACCGCGCTCACGTCCACCTGCTGGATGGGCGGCGTCTTCCACTCGATGCTGACCCAGGGTCACGTCAGCTTCAACCGCGTGCTGTCCACCCAGCGCAGCTACCTCGGCCTGATACGCAGCAATGGCCTGCGCGTGTTCGTCGATGGCCCCGAGGGCTGGCAATTGCTGGGCCTGCCCTCGGCTTTCGAGATGGGGCCGCAGCACTGCCGCTGGATCTACGCTTGCGGCACAGGGCGTGAGGGCCGCGTGATCGAGGTGTGCAGCCGCGCCAATGCCACGCCCGACCGCATGCAGCTGCAATTGCGCACCCTGGCCGGGGCGCCCGCCCGTGTCCGCCTCAGCCTACAACTGGCCCTGACCGGCGACGACGGCGCCACGCCCGCCACCAGCTCGCTGCTGGCCCAGCTCACGCGCCACGGTCAGGCGCTGCGCGTCGGCCTGCCACCCGGCAGCGCGCTGGCCGAGCGCTTCCCGCGCGGGGCCTTCTGGCTCAGCGTGGGCGAGAGCAGCGAGATCCAGCGCCTGGGCGACGACGCCCTGCTCTACCCCGACGCCACCAGCCGCCACCAGCCCCAGCTCTGCCTGGACCTGGCCGCTGCCTCGGTGCACGACATCGAGCTGCACGTCGCGCTCACCCCCGAGACGCCAGATGCCCCCAGGCAGCCTGGTCAGGCACTGCCGCTGCCCCGCTTCAGCGGCCCGGCCGCGCCGCAGATGGCCGTGGTGGCCGACATGCTGCCCTGGTTCCAGCACAACGCCCTGGTGCACTTTTTGTCGCCGCGCGGGCTGGAGCAGTACTCGGGCGGCGGCTGGGGCACGCGCGATGTCTGCCAAGGCCCGGTCGAGATGCTGCTGGCCCTGGGCGAGACCGCGCCCGTGCGCGACCTGCTGCTGCGCACCTTCAGCGCCCAGAACGCCGACGGCGACTGGCCGCAGTGGTTCATGTTCTTCGAGCGCGACGCGGCCGTGCGCGCCGGGGACTCGCACGGCGACATCGTCTTCTGGCCCGTGTTCGCGCTGGCCCACTACCTGATTGCCAGCGGCGATGCCAGCGTGCTGGACGAGCTGCTGCCCTTCCACGACGACGCCCCCGCGCTGCTTCGTGAGCACCTGGCCCGTGCGCTCGCGCTCATCCAGCGCCGCCTGGTGCCCGGCACGCGCCTCACCGCCTACTGGCATGGCGACTGGAACGACTCCCTCCAGCCGGCAGACCCGCTGCTGCGCGAACGCCTGGCCAGCAGCTGGACCGTGACCCTGCAGGTGCAGACGCTCGCCCTCATCGCCCGCGCGCTGCACTTGGTGGGCGACGCAGCGCTGGCCGAGCGCTGCGCCCGCGAGGCCGAGGCGGTGCAGGCCGAGTTCCAGCACTTGCTGGTGCAGGACGGTGTGGTGGCTGGCTGTGGCTACTTCCCCGCAGACGGAGCGCGCGAACTCTGGATCCACCCCGCCGACACCCGCACCGGCCTGCGCTACAGCCTGCTGCCCATGATGCACGCCGTGCTGGCTGACATGCTCAGCCCCGCGCAGGCCGAGCAGCAAGTCGCGCTGATCCAGCAGCTCCTGCAGGGCCCCGACGGCGCACGGCTGTTTGACGCGCCCATCCCCTACGCCGGCGGCGTCTCCACGCGCTTCCAGCGCGCCGAGACGGCCAGCTTCTTTGGCCGCGAGATCGGCATCATGTACATGCACGCCCACCTGCGCTGGTGCCAGACCCTGGCCCACCTCGGGCGCGCGCAGGACTTCTGGGACGCGTTGCAGCAGGCCATCCCCATCGGCCTCCCCGAGCGTGTGCCCGCCAGCAGCCGCCGTCAGAGCAATTGCTACTACTCCAGCTCCGACGCTGCCTTCCCCGACCGCTATGCGGCCAGCCTTGGCTATGCCGCCGCGCTGGCCGGTGAAGTGCCGCTCGATGGCGGCTGGCGCGTCTATTCCAGCGGGCCTGGGATCGCGCTCGGCCTGGTGCTGCGGCATTTGCTGGGCGTGCAGCTGGAGCACGACGCCGTGCTGCTGGATCCGGTGCTGCCGGCTTCGCTCGATGGGCTGGAGGTTTCAGTGCGGCTGGGGGGCATCGACTTCGAGCTGCGCTACCGCGTGGGGGCGCTGGGGCATGGCGTGCGACAGGTCCTGGCCGATGACGGCCTTCCCGTGCCGGCTACGCGGCGTGCGCATGCGTATCGAACGGGTGCCTTGGCGGTCGCGCGGCCTGAGGTCGGCAGCGTGGTGCGGTGGACGGTGGAGGTGGGCTGAGGCTGAGGCTGAGGCGCTTTGCGTTGTTGTTGGTTGGTGGCGAGGCCCATGCCGGGAGTCCGCCCCGGCGGGCGGGTAACTTTCTTCTGTCTTGCCAGAAGAAAGTCACCAAAGAAGAGGCGCTTCTT
>CALMQC010000231.1 GCA_937871895.1 uncultured Roseateles sp.
TGGGCGGCACCTGCTGGCTCTCAAACACCTGGGCCAGGTCGACGTCCCACTGGGTGCACGCACTCACCTGATTGGCCCGAACGCTTCCGGCAAGTCCAACTTCCTCGAGGTATTCCGCTTCCTTCGTACTCTGGCGCAAGCCGACGGCGGCGGTTTGCAGCGGGCGGTAAGGGATTTGCATGGGCTGACCAAGCTTCGCAGCCTGCACGCCCGAATCGACCCGCAAGTGCGCGTGGAGCTGGAAGTTGCCGAGGACCCAACCCCTGAAGCGCCGCAATGGCGATACGTTCTAGCTCTGGGGAGCGAAGGAAAGGGCCAGCAACGGGTGGTCGTGAAGGAGGAACGCGTCGAGCTAAATGGCAAGGTACTGATTCAGCGACCCGATGCGAAGGACCGCTCAGACCCCGAGCGTCTTACTCAAACGGCACTCGAACAAATCAATAGCAATCACGCATTTCGGCTGTTGGCCGAGTTCTTCGGCGAAACGACTTACCTGCACTTGGTTCCCCAGCTGCTTCGGTATGGGACCGAACCCGGGGCGAAAGTGCTAGAGAACGACCCCTTTGGGCAGGGTTTGTTGCAGCGCATCGCCAAGACCCCGAAGAAGCAGCGCGATGCTCGTATCAAGCGAATTGAGCGCGCCCTATCTTTGGCCGTTCCGCTGTTCTCGTCTTTGCGCTTCGAACAAGACCCGATCACTGGCCTTTGGCACCTAGAGGCGAACTTCAAACATTGGCGTGGAAATGGAGCCTGGCAACGCGAGGACCAGTTTTCGGATGGCACGCTTCGTCTCATTGGCCTGCTTTGGGCGCTCCAGGATGGCGATGGTCTTTTGCTATTGGAGGAGCCTGAGCTGTCGCTCAACGACGGCATCGTCCGCCACATCCCATTACTGATTGATCGCGTGCTGCGTGATCGCAAGAAGGGGCAATGGACCAGGCAAGTCCTGCTCAGCACCCACAGCGAGTCGCTGCTGGCTGAGATCACCGACCCAGAGCATGTGCTCCTCATCGAGCCAGGTGACAACGGGTCAACGATTCGCCCGCCAGACGCCTCGGAGCTGGTCCTACTCCGGGGTGGCCTCAACCCAGCAGAGGTCCTTCTGCCCAAGACACGCCCAGCCCAGCTTGACGCCCTCGGTCTAACGGCATGAAGAGCATCGTTTTGGTAGGCGAAGACGCATTGAGTTGTGCGCTGGGAGCGCGCCTCATCGCGCACGTGTTACCAGAATGGCAAGTCCCAATTGCACCCATCAACACCGGAGGTGTGACCAGACTCCGCGCAGCTCTGCCACGCTACCGCGATCAGTTGGCGAGACAGCAACCTGTGCTTTGTATTGCGGACACCGACCGGGCCTGTGCCCGAACCATGCTCGACGACTGGCTGCCACATGGCCCCGTCGACGGCTTCATGCTCCGCCTGGCAGTCAGTGAGGCCGAGGTTTGGGTCATGGCGGATCGCTCTGGGTTCGCCAAGGCACTTGGAGTCGCCGTGAACCTGGTCCCAACGGCGCCCGAAGCTCTGCCCGACGCAAAGCGCGAGGTACTCAAGCTGGCAACGCGCTCCACCCGAAGGGCAGTCAAAGAAGCAATGGTTCGTGCCGACGATCCCACTAAACCTGGTAGCGGATACAACCTGCACTTGTGCAATTTCGTGAGCAGTAGCTGGGATCCAGCCGCAGCCGCCGAACGCTCGGACAGCCTGCTGCGCGCAAAGCGTGCGCTTGCGAGGTTGGCCTGAATTGCCGGATGCCTCACTTCTTCCTCACCGGCACCGACACCGAGATCGGCAAGACCACGGTCTCGGCTGCGCTCGTGCACGCCGCTGTTCAGCAGAGCCTCACCGCCGCCGCGCTCAAGCCCATCGCGGCGGGGCAGGAGCTGGTGGAGGGCCGCTGGGTCAATGAGGACGTGGCGCAGCTGCACGCCGTGCAGAACGCCGGGCTGACCGAGGCCGAGGTCGGGCCGCTGCAATTGCGCACGCCCTGCGCGCCGCACCTCGCTGCGCGGCTTGAAGGCGTGACGCTCACGCGCGAGGGCGTGCTGGCGCCGCTGCGCGCCGTGCTGCCGCGCCTGAGCTTTGGGCTCGTCGAAGGCGTCGGGGGCTTTCGCGTCCCCTTGTGCGCCGCCTGGGACACGGCGGACCTGGCCGTGGACCTCGGCCTGCCGGTGATCCTCGTCGTCGGCCTGCGCCTTGGCTGCATCAACCACGCGCTGCTCACGGCGGAGGCCATTGCGGCACGCGGCTTACGCCTTGCTGGCTGGGTGGCCAACACCGTGGATGGCCAGATGCTGCAACACGGCGAAAATCTCGCCTCGCTCGACGCACTGCTGCCCGCCCCAAGGCTCGGCGCCGTGCCCCGGCTTGAGAGCCCT
>CALMQC010000232.1 GCA_937871895.1 uncultured Roseateles sp.
CTGGCAAGACAGAGAAAAGTTACCCGCCCGCCGGGGCGGACTCCCGGCATGGGCCTCACCAACAACCCACTCCATCGCAGAGCAAGAAATTGCGAGCCTCGCGGCGCCCAAGTAGGAAAATCCACCGCCATGAAATACCTCCACACCATGGTCCGCGTCAGCGACGTCGAGGCCTCCCTGCGCTTCTTCTGCGACGGCCTGGGGCTCAAAGAGCTGCGCCGTACCGACCACGAGGCCGGCCGCTTCACGCTGATCTTCCTGGCCGCGCCGGGCGACGAGTCCGCGCAGGTCGAGCTGACCCACAACTGGGACGAGTCGGGCTACACCGGTGGCCGCAACTTCGGCCACCTCGCCTACGCCGTGCCCAATGTGTATGAGACCTGCCAGCGCCTGATGGACATGGGTGTGACCATCAACCGCCCGCCGCGTGAAGGCCGCATGGCCTTTGTGCGCTCGCCGGACGGCATCTCCATCGAGCTGCTGCAGGACGGCCCCAACCTGCCGCCGGCCGAACCCTGGGTGTCGATGCCCAATACCGGCAGTTGGTGATCAGAGCGTGTGCGTGCGGTCGCCGCGCGCAAAGCCGATGGCGTCGAACTCGCGCGGCGCAAAACCGATGACCTTGAAGAGCTCGCCCATCTCGTGCTCGGCGATCAGGCGGTGGGCCATGGCGCGGTCGGGCAGGCTGGCGGCGGCCATCCAGGCGTCGAGCCCGCAGTTCAGCAGGAAGTGCGCCTGGCTGGTGTAGCCCAGCACGGTCTGGCCAGTGTCCTGCGCCGCGAGCGCGATGCCGGTGAAGTTGACGTGGGCGGTGATGTCCTTGAGACCCACGGCCACCAGCGGGTCGGGGTCGGCGCGGTGGCCCTGGTGGCACATCAGCGTGCCGCCAATGCGTGAGGGCAAGTAGTACTCGGCCTCGGGGAAGCCGTAGTCGATGAAGAAGGCCGCGCCGCGGCGCAGGCGCTCGGCCACGGTCGTCACGAAGGCCTCGGCCTGGGGGTGGATCTCGGTCACCGTGCCGGGCACGGCGCGCTCCAGCGGCGGGCGCAGCTCGGTCGGGCGGTCGGCGAATGCAAAGCCTTCCGGCGTAGCCACCACGCCGCGCTCGCGCCAGGCCTCGCCGTCGAAGGCCACCAGCTGCACGGGCATGGCATCGAGCACTTCGTTGCCCACCACCACGGCCTCCAGCGTGTCGGGCAGGCGGTCCAGCCATTCGATCGTCCGGCCGAAATGCGCCAGGCGCACCTGTTGGCGCTCGCGCAGATCGGCGCTCAGCTCGACGATGCGGTAGCGCTCGATGAGGCCGCCCAGCGCGCCGAGGATCTGCTCGGCCAGCGCCCCGCTCCCGGCCCCGAACTCGACCACCGTGCGCACGCCGGTGATCTCCAGCGCCTGGCGGATCTGCGCCGCCAGCGCGCGGCCGAACAGCGGCGACATCTCAGGCGCGGTGACGAAGTCCGACCCGCCCCCCGGCATCTGCCCAAACTTGCGCTGCGGCCCGCTGTAGTAGCCCAGGCCCGGCGCGTAAAGCGCAAGGCTCATGAAGCGGTCAAAAGCCAGCCAGCCACCAGCCGCCTGCAGCTCAGCGCGGATCAGCGCGTCGAGCGTCATGCGTGCTGTTTGGCCCACGCGGCAAACGCATCGGCCGGCATGGGCGAGCCGATCAGCGAGCCCTGGAACATGTGGCAGCCCCAGCTCTCCAGCAAATCCTTCTGGGCCTGGTTCTGCACGCCCTCGGCCGTGACCTTGAGCCCCAGGCCCAAGGCCATCTGCACCACGGCCTGCGTGACGGCGATGGAGCGCCGGCTGGTGGGCAGGCCGGCCACAAAACTCTGGTCGATCTTGAGCTTGTCGAGCGGCAGCTCGGTCAGGTGCGCGAGCGAGGTGTAGCCCACGCCAAAGTCATCGACGGCGATGCTGAAGCCGAGTTTGCGCAGCGCACGCAGGGTCTCGGGCGCGTGGTCGATGTCATCGATCAGCAGCCGCTCGGTCAGCTCCAGCTCCAGCCACTCGCCGCGCGCGCCGGTGTCGGCCAGCACCTTCTCAACGGCAAAGGCAAAGCCTTCGAGGTTGAACTGCATGCGTGCCAGGTTGACGGCGATGGGCACCTGGGCCAACCCCGCCTGGCGCCAGGCCACGGTTTGGCGGGCGGCCTCGCGCAGCACCCATTGGCCCAGCGGCAGCATCAGGCGGTGCTGCTCGGCCACGCTGATGAAGGCATCGGGCGAGAGCAGGCCGCGCGTCGGGTGGCGCCAGCGCAGCAGCGCCTCGGCGCCAGCCAGCTTGCCGGTTTTGGCGTCCATCTGCGGCTGATAGAACAGCTCGAACTCGCCCCGCGTGAGACCAATGGAGAGCTCGCTCTCCAGCACCAGCTCGGCATAGATGGCCTCGCCCTGCGAGCTGTCGAAGAACTCGTAGCCGGCGCGGCCCTGGCGCTTGGCGCCATACATCGCCGTGTCGGCATGCTGGATCAGCTCGGCGGCGCTGCGGCCATGCTCTGGGAACATGGCCACGCCGATGGAGGGCGTGACGGTCAGCGCGCGGCCGTCGGCGCGCACCGGCACCTCGACGACGTTGAGCAGGGCATCGAGCACCACGCGCACGTTCTCGATGCGCTCGACATCGGGCAGCAGCACCACGAACTCGTCACCGCCAAAGCGGCCGACCACGTCGCTGGTGCGCAGCGCGGCGGTGAGCCGGTCGGCCACGGTGACGAGCACCTGATCACCCTGCGTGTGGCCGAGGCTGTCGTTGACGCGCTTGAAGTTGTCCAGGTCGATGAAGAGCAGCGCCATGCGCTCGTTGTGGCGCTCGGCGCGGCGCAAGTGCACGTCGAGGTGCTCCATGAAGGCCGAGCGGTTGTAGAGGCCGGTCAGCGGGTCGTGGTGGGCCAGGAAGTGAATGCGCTGCTGGGCGGCTTGGCGGTCGCGCAGGTCGCGCACGATGGTCATGCGCTGGCGCTCGCCATTGCGCTCCAGCGTGCGCACGATGAACTCGACCGGGATGCGCGTGCCGTCGCGGTGCAGGACGGCGGATTCATAGCGCGTCTCGGCGCCACTGCGGATCACGTCGACCACCTTGGGGCGCTCGTCCTCGGGCACGAAGTCGAGCGTCGGGCGCCCAACGACCTCGTCGTGCGCATAGCCCACCAGCGCGCACAGCGGCGGATTGACGTCGGTGATGATGCCGTCGACGTGGAAGACGATGCCCTCCACGGTGGCGTCGAGGAACTTTTGCAGCCGCGTTTCCGTCTCGGCGGCGATGCGCTGCGCCTCACGGAAATGGGTGATGTCGTTCATCATCACGCAGCCCGCAATGACGCGGCCCTGGGCGTCGAACTGCGGGATCAGGTGGCCCTCGATCCACACCCAGCGGCCATCGGCGGTTTGCAGGTGGCGCTCGTAGCGGGTGGTCTCGCCGGCGCGCAGCCGCTGCACCATCTGGCTGATCTCGGCCTGCGCGGCGTCGCCGATCACCTGCCAGTAGGTCAGCCCCAACACGCTCTGCTCGGTGAGGCCGAAGGCTTCCGCGTAGGCGCGGTTGGCGTAGATGCAGCGGTTGTCGTCGGCGTTGTAAAGCGCGATCCAGGCCGGCACGTGGGCCGCGATCAGCCGGAACCGAGCCACCTCGTCGGCCAACTGGCTCTCGGTCACCGGCGCGACGTTCACGCCGGATCGTCGGCCAGAGGACGGTTCAAGGAGCGAGCCAGACACAAATCTTCCCAAGCCCCGGCCTTGTCGGCGGGCGCACGCAATAGATACCTTGGATCGTAAGTGGCGACGAGCGGCCGGCCACCATAGGACAGGGTCACCCCCCTCATTCGACCGAGGGGGTCGTTCCTGCCAGTTACGGCCTGCACGGCCTGGCGCCCCATGGCGAGCACGAGCTCGGGCTGAAACAGCGCGACCTGGCGCGCCAGCACGGCCTGGCAGGCCGCCAGCTCCGAGGGCGCAGCGGCCCGGCCACGCGGCGGCCGGCACTTGACCACGGGGGTGATGAAGGCCTCCTCGGGCCGCAGCCCGGCGGCCGCCAGCATGTTGGCCAGCAGCTTGGTGGCGGCGGTCTCGCTGCCGGCTTCGTCGGCCTCATCGGGGGGCTCGACCACCACCAGCCAGCGCGGGCGCTCGCTGCCACGGCCAAACACCGGCTGCTTGCGCTGCTCGCACAGGCTGCAGGCACGGCAGCCGGCCACGGCGGCACGCAGGCCCTCGGCATCGAGTTCGTCCCAAGGACTGGGTGAAGCGGGGCTGGCCGCCATTGCAGGTGCAGGCGATGGTGACTGCGCCGCAGCAGGCGCAGCAGGCAGCGGGGCCATCGCCGCAGCATTCGCTGGCGGAGGCACCGCCGGCGACTCGAGGGCCGGCGCGGCTGGCACGCGGTAGCCCATGGCTTCGAGCATGGCGCGCTGACGGGCGTCCCAGTTCATGCGGGCAGCTCCAGACTCATCAGCAATGCGTCTTCACGGCCTCCGCCCGCTGCCGGGTAGTAGGCGGGCCGCCGGCCCACCTGGGTGAAGCCGTAGCGCAGGTACACGTCCTGCGCGCGGGTGTTGGAGACGCGCACCTCCAGCCACAGCTGGTTCAGGCGCTGGCCGCGCATGCAGGCGATGAGGCGGTCCAGCATGCGCACGGCCCAGCCCTGGCGCTGGAACTCGGGCGCCACCGTGATGTTGAGCAGGTGCATCTCATCCACGCCGGGCATGGCGAGCCAGTAGCCGATGAGCCGGCCGTCAGGCGCCAGCAGCAGCTCGGCGTGGTAGCCGGCCGCGATGGAGTCGATGAAGTTGCCTTCGGTCCAAGGCACGCTGTAGGCCGCGCGCTCGGTGGGCATGAGGCGCGGCACGTCGGCGGCGCGCAGCGGTCGGGCGGTGAAGGCGGGGGCCTCGGCAGGGGCGAGCGCGGTCTTCATGGCGCAGACAGGGCGGCATCTGCAGCGCGCTGCTCGCGCTCGGCAGTCGTCAGGGCGACCTTGTCGCGCAGATAGACGGGCAAGGCCTCGGCGGCATCGAGTTGCTCGCCGCGCGCCCAGGCGGCGCGGGCCAGGCGGTCCAACGCCTGGGCACGGCTGGCAAGCAGGGGGATGCTCGGCGCCCCGCCCGCCGCCTCGCCCAGCAGGGGCAAGCCATTGCCGACCAAGGTCGCAGCAGGCTCGGCGGCCAGGCGCTCCAACAACGCGGCCGGGCTGCAGAGCGCGGGCTCGGCCTGCGCCAGGCAGCCGGCATCGTCCAGCAAATATGGGGCGGCGTAGAGCTCGCCCATGCGCGCGTCCACCAGCACCCAGGCCAGGCCGCGCGCGCCCTGAGCCCGGGCGTCTTCGGCCACCACCATCAGGCTGTCGATGGCCAGCACCGGCTTGTCAGCCCCAAAGGCCAGGCCCTGGGCGGCCGCGCAGGCCGTGCGCAGGCCCGTGAAGGCACCTGGCCCGCGCGCGAAGGCAATGGCGTCAAGGTCGCTCAAGCGCAGGCCAGCCTCGCGCAACAGGCGCTGCACTTCGGGCAGCAACTGGGCCGAGGCCTGAGCGCCACCAGCGGTCTCGCTCGCCCAGACCCGCTCGCCCTGGCTGAGGGCCACGGCCAGGGTCTCGGTCGAGGCATCCAGGGACAACAACGCGGGCATCGGGAAAGTGTAGCCTTCGGCCCATGATGAGACGCTCCAGCAACCTGCTTTGGCGCCGCCTGCAAACCAGCGGCGGGCTGCTGTTGGCGCTGCTCGGCTTACCCGCCGCTGCGGCCCCTGGCGCCCTGCCGCCGGTGCTGCTGAATGCGCTGCGCGCCGCGCAGATCGAACCCACGGCGCTCGGCCTGCTCGTGCAGCCGCTGGACGCCGACAGCCCCAGCTGGGCCTGGCAGGCCGACAAGCCCCTCAACCCGGCCTCGCTGGTCAAGCTGATCACCAGTGCCGCCGCGCTCGACACCCTGGGCCCGGCCTGGCAGTGGCAAACGCCGGTGTGGCTGCAAGGCACATTGGACGAACAAGGCCGGCTCGATGGCACGCTGACCATCCAGGGCTCGGGCGACCCGCGCCTCGGAATCGAGCCGCTGAACACCGCATTGCGCCGCCTGCAGACCCAGCTCGGCCTGCGCGAGGTGCGAGGCCCGCTGGTGCTGGACCGCAGCGCCTTTGCCCCCGACAAGCGGGACCCTGCCGACTTTGATGGCGAACCCTGGCGCGTGGGCAATGCCCAGCCCGAGGCCCTGCTGCTGCAAGCCAAGTCCATCACCTTCAACTTCCGGCCCGAGGGGCGGCAGGTGCGCATCACGGCCGAGCCCCCGTTCGAGCCGCCGCAGACCCTGCCGCTGGCGAGCGGCCCCTGTGGCGACTGGCGCGAGGCCCTCAAGCTCGACTGGAGCCGGGCCCGTGTGCGCTTTGCAGGCAGCTACCCGCAGGCCTGCGGCGAGCAGGCCTGGACCCTGGCCGACCCCGACCCGGCCAGCTACCCGGCCCGGCTGCTGACGCAACTGGCGCACGAACAGGGCTTGCGCTGGGCCGAGGTGCGCGAGGGCCCAGCGCCGCCCGAGCCCCCGACCCTGCGCATCCCCGGCCCCACGGTGGCCGAGGCCGTGCGCGACATGAACAAGCACAGCAGCAATCTGATGGCGCAGCAACTGCTGCTCAGCCTGGCGCGCGCGGCCGGCGTGGCGCCTGTCAACGGCGACACGGCCGCCGCCTGGCTGCAAACCTGGTTCGACGCCCATGGCGGCCGCGCCGGCGGTGTGGCCAGCCGCCTCGTCAATGGCTCGGGCCTGGCGCGCGAGACCCGCGTCACGGCCGCCCAACTGGCCGCGCTGCTGCGCTGGGGCTGGCAGCAG
>CALMQC010000233.1 GCA_937871895.1 uncultured Roseateles sp.
CTTTCGGCCCAACGTCGGCATCATCCTGCTCAACCAGCGCAATGAGGTTTTCTGGGGCAAGCGCATCCGGACCCATTCCTGGCAGTTCCCGCAAGGGGGCATCAAGCATGGTGAAACGCCCGAGCAGGCCATGTTCCGCGAGCTGCACGAAGAAGTGGGGCTGCACCCGGAGCACGTGAAGATCGTGGCGCGCACGCGCGATTGGCTGCGCTATGAGGTGCCTGAGCACTACATCCGGCGCGATGCGCGAGGTCACTACAAGGGGCAGAAGCAGATCTGGTTCCTGCTGCAATTGCTGGGGCGTGACTCCGACATGAACCTGCGAGCCACCGACCACCCGGAGTTTGACGCCTGGCGCTGGAACGAATACTGGGTGCCGCTGGAATCGGTGATCGAGTTCAAGCGCGGCGTGTACGAGATGGCGCTGACCGAGCTGGCTCGCTTCCTGCCACGGTCCAGCCATCACAACCGCTACCTACGGGCTGGGATGCGGCCCGGGCCGCGTCGTGGCGCCCCCCCCGAGAGCGCCACCGATACGGATTCGCCGCCGGCCGTCTGAGCCTGCTCAGCCGGCTGTGGTCGCCCGCGCAGCCTCAACCAGGATCATGTTGTCCCGGTGGATCAGTTCAGGCTCGGCCTGGTAGCCCAGCACTGCTTCAATCGCTGACGACGCCTTGCGCGCGATCAGGCGCGCCTCGGCGGCCGAGTAATTGCTCAGCCCGCGTGCGAGCTCGGTGCCATCTGGCGCACACACGGCGATCACCTCACCGCGGTGGAAGTCGCCCTGCACCGTGGTGACGCCAATCGGCAGCAGGCTCTTGCCCTCGTCACGCAGCTTGGCCACTGCGCCGTCGTCCACACGGACGGAGCCACGCAGTTGGAGGTGATCGGCCATCCACTGCTTGCGCGCCGCGAGCTTCTGGGTACGAGCCTTGAGGTGCGTACCGATGGCCTCTCCACGCGCCAGGCGCAGCAGCACGTCGGGCTCACGGCCCCAGGCAATGACGGTACTGGCACCGCTGCGGCAAGCCCGCTTGGCCGCGAGGATCTTGGTCAGCATGCCACCACGGCCGATGCTCGAGCCGGCACCACCGGCCATCGTCTCCAACGAGGGGTCGCCCGCCTCGGCCAGTGAGATGAACTGGGCCTGGGGGTCCTTGCGAGGGTCCGCTGAGTAAAGGCCGCGCTGATCGGTCAAGATGACCAGCACGTCGGCCTCAACGAGGTTGGCCACAAGGGCGCCGAGTGTGTCGTTGTCCCCGAACTTGATCTCGTCCGTCACGACCGTGTCGTTCTCGTTGATGACGGGCAGAACGCGGTGGGCCAGCAAGGTCAGCAGCGTCGAGCGCGCATTGAGATAGCGCTCGCGATCGGCTAGGTCGGCGTGCGTCAGCAGCACTTGCGCGCTGGACAGGCCATGGGCGCTGAGCTGCGTTTCGTACATCTGCGCCAATCCCATCTGGCCGACCGCAGCCGCCGCCTGCAGCTCATGCAGCTCCTTGGGGCGCGTGGTCCACCCAAGGCGCTTCATGCCCTCGGCGATGGCACCGCTCGACACCATGACGACTTCATAGCCGTCCTGGGCCAGAGCCGCCAACTGCCGGCACCAATTGCCAATGGCAACGGCATCCACGCCGCGGCCCTCGTTGGTCACCAAGCTGGAGCCCACCTTGACGACGATGCGTCGGGCTCCCTCAAAGACGGAAGCAGTCGTCATTCGTCGGGTGTGCTATCGAACCGAACGTCTGGCTCATGGAGCGCCTTCTGCTCCGCGGCGACGTGGTCGTAGATGGCATGCACGAGCGGCTGGCAGCCAGATCGCGTGAGCGCCGAAATCTCAAAAACCGGTCCCTTCCAGCGGAAGCGCTTGACGAAGTCCTTGACCCGCGCCACGCGCTCATCCTCTGGAACCATGTCCAGCTTGTTCAACACCAGCCAACGCGGCTTGGCGTGCAGGCCCGGGTCGTACTTCTTCAGCTCGGCCACGATGGCCCGAGCTTCCTTGACGGGATCAACGGCTGGGTCGAACGGCGCCAGATCCACAACGTGCAGCAACAGACGCGTCCGCTGCAGATGCCGCAAGAACTGGTGCCCGAGACCTGCACCTTCCGCAGCACCTTCGATCAGGCCGGGAATGTCTGCAACCACAAAGCTCTTCTCGGGCGCGACACGCACGACGCCGAGGTTCGGGTGCAGGGTCGTGAACGGGTAGTCCGCCACCTTGGGTCGAGCATTGGAGATTGCGGTGATCAGTGTGGACTTGCCAGCGTTGGGCTGCCCGAGCAAGCCAACATCGGCCAGCACGCGGAGTTCCAGGCGCAGCTTCTTGGCTTCGCCGGGCCAACCCGGCGTCTTCTGCCGGGGCGCACGGTTGGTGCTGGTCTTGAAGTGGAGGTTGCCAAAGCCCCCGTCACCGCCCTTGGCCAGCAGGATGCGCTCATCCGGCTCCAGCAGTTCACCAATGACGGCCTCGGTTTCGAGGTCAGTGATGATGGTGCCCACCGGCATGCGCAGCACGATGTCATCGGCGGCGGCACCGAATTGATCCGAGCCGCGGCCCGCTTCGCCGTTGCGCGCTTCATGGCGCCGCGCGTAGCGGAAGTCGATCAGCGTGTTCAAGTTGCGATCGCCCACGGCCCAGACGCTGCCGCCACGACCACCGTCGCCGCCATCGGGCCCGCCAAAGGGGATGAACTTCTCGCGCCGGAAGCTGGCGCAGCCCGCGCCGCCGTTGCCGGCAGCGACGTCAATGATGGCTTCGTCAACAAACTTCATGGCTGGTTTTGCATCCTAAGGCCCAAGGCCCCTGAGAAGCGCGAGGCGATCTGAAAAGCAAAAGCCCCGGCTCAGCCGGGGCTCGTCATGGGCGCAAGCCCGACCGGTCAGACCGGGGTCACGACCACCGTGGCGCGATTGGCTTCGCCTTTGGTGGTGAAGGACACCTGGCCGTCCACGAGGGCGAACAGGGTGTGGTCCTTGCCCACGCCCACGTTGGCGCCGGGGTGGAACTTGGTGCCGCGCTGACGCACGATGATGGAACCGGCGGACACGACTTGACCACCGTATGCCTTGACGCCCAGCATCTTGGGCTTGGAATCACGGCCGTTCCGCGTGGAACCGCCGCCTTTTTTCTGTGCCATGGATCAGCTCCTAAGGTAAGACGAGAGTGACGGCGATCAGCCGTTGACCGAGTTGATTTGCAACTCAGTGAAGTTCTGGCGATGGCCTTGGCTCTTCTTGTAGTGCTTGCGGCGGCGCATCTTGAAGATGCGCACCTTGTCATGCTTGCCATGCGACACGACGGTCGCCTTGACCGAAGCGCCAGCCACCAGCGGCGCTCCCACCTTCAGTTCAGCGCCGTTTCCGAGCGCCAGAACCTGATCCAGCACGACCTCGGCGCCCACATCGGCACTGAGGAGCTCAACCTTGATTGTTTCGCCGGCAGCAACCTTGTACTGTTTGCCACCGGTCTTGATGACCGCGTACATGAAAATCCTTTCCTACACCCTGCTCAAGGCTGCTCATGCCGGCCGCCCTTTGCAGAGCTCACCGCCGCGATGCAACCATGCCGGGCCTTTTTGTGGTGTATTGAATCCCCCCTCAAACCGCGTAGTGCGCGTGAATTGCGCGTGTAGTGCGGTTTACGGGGAGCCCATGAGTGTAGCCTGTCCGACCGGATGTTGGCAAGCCAACGGCGGCGAACCCCAAGATGGCGCGGCAAGCTGCCAGCCAGCTTCGAGCAAGGCGGACCGCTTTCTATAATGGCGCGTCCCTCCTGGAAACCCAAAGCGTGTCCGTTGCCTCCATCCTTCCCCGCGAGACGATAGCTGGGGTGTTGCAGCTCCTTGCAGGAGAAATGCAGGAGGTCGACAAGGTCATCGGCCGCAGCCTGAGCTCCGACGTAGCGCTGATCGACCAGATCGCGCACTACATCGTGCACGCTGGCGGCAAGCGTATGCGGCCCAAGCTGGTGCTGCTCTTTGCCAACGCGCTGAGCGCCACTACGCCCGCACGATTCGAACTCGCGGCCGTGGTGGAGTTCATTCATACCGCCACGTTGCTGCACGACGATGTCGTTGACGAGTCGTCCTTGCGGCGGGGTAAGCCCACGGCCAATGCGCTGTTTGGAAATGCCGCCAGTGTGTTGGTGGGCGACTTTCTCTACTCGCGGGCCTTCCAGATGATGGTGTCCGTCGACCGGATGCGTGTGCTTGAGGTGCTGGCCGAGGCAACCAATGTGATCGCCGAAGGTGAAGTGCTGCAGTTGATGAACATGCACGACCCGGACGTGACCGTCGAAAGCTACTTGAAGGTCATCCGGTTCAAGACCGCCAAGCTGTTCGAAGCCAGCGCGCGCCTTGGTGCTGTGCTGGCCGATGCAGACCGCGCGCTTGAAGAAGCCTGCGCTGGCTATGGCCGCGCACTCGGTACCGCGTTCCAACTCATTGACGACGTGCTCGACTACGAAGGCGAGACGCAACAACTGGGCAAAAACGTGGGCGACGACCTGCGTGAAGGCAAGCCCACGCTGCCGCTGCTGATCGCCATGGAACGTGGCTCCGACTCAGAGCGCGCCTTGATTCGCGAGGCCATTGAGAAGGGCGAAGTCAGCCGCTTGCAGGAGATTGTTGACGTTGTTCGCCGCACCGGGGCGCTGGACGCCACCCGAGAGGCCGCACGTGCCGAGGCGCGTCACGCCAGTGAGTGCCTGAGCGGCCTGCCTCGAAATCAGTGGACCGAATCTTTGCTAGAATTCGCGGTTCAGTCAGTGGAGCGGCACTCTTAGTGCGGCAGTCGCTGACAAGATCGGGGTGTAGCTTAGCCTGGTAGAGCGCTACGTTCGGGACGTAGAGGCCGGAGGTTCGAATCCTCTCACCCCGACCAGACAAAAAACGGAAAAGCCCAAGTGAATCAAGCACTTGGGCTTTTTTGTTTTGGATCGTCATGAATGCCGACTCAGAGTAAATCTTGGGGGCCAATGGCCCAAGAATGGCCCAGCGAGCCAGGGCGTAGGCGCTCAGTCGTTGACGGCATGTTTGAACTGCTCTACGCTGATAGCCATTGACGATCAAGTCGTGTGGCTGACGTGGTGATGTGGAGTAGTGACCCTCACCCGGCGAAAGATAGGGAATGAGTCAGCCGGTACCCTCACGCGAAAGAGCGATAGCGTGAAACCTCAAAGCATGGCTTCTCGGCGTGAGCCGTCCGCCGAGACGCAGCAGGGCTGCGAATGATCGAAAAGCGTCTTCGGACGCGCAGAGATTCTGGAATGGGCGTCGATGAGTCATACCCTGCCCCCGTAGTTCCAGGCTCTTGAGACGCCATTGCACGCATCTAAAGACGATCGCTGCCAGAGCATCAGGTCTTCCCTGCCGCTCTCCGCAATCATGGATGCGTTATGGCCACCCCTGTCCTGCCGGAGGCACTCTCCGGGCAACAGCTTGTCAACGTTTTTCTCG
>CALMQC010000234.1 GCA_937871895.1 uncultured Roseateles sp.
AAACAGGGCTCGGCTGGACTCCGGGCAATGATGGATGAGGCGCGGCGGCTCGGCGCTGCTGTGGGCAGTCAGGCCGGTCAGCAATAGCGCGACGACAGCGCGCCAGAGGGCGCGCAGCAGGGCAGTGTGCATGGGCATCGTGAAGCAATCAGGGGCAACGAGCTTACGGCCGCGAGAGGCGGCCGTAAGCAGGGGGAACGTGAACCCTCGGCGGGCGGCTCAAGGCCACTCGCCGAGGGTGCGCGGGCTCAGAACGAGTAGCGCATCATCACGGTGTAGCGCGGGCCCGAGGCGAACACGGCACGCGTCTTGAACCCGATGTGCTGCTGCATCAGCTGGCGGTAGAGCGAGTCGGTCAGGTTGGACCCTTCGAGACCCACCGTCAGCTTGTCGTCGAACTTGTAGAACAAGCCGGCGTCGAGCTGGCCGAAGCCATCAGCCCAGGTCGGCAAGGCCCAGGCCACATTGGTCTGGCCCTTGGTCGGGCTGCTCGGGTTGGTGTCGATGGCATCGCCACCTTGCGTACCGTTCACGTTGACGTTCTGCAGGTACTTGGAGCGCCAGCTGTAGGCAATGCGCGCCGAGATCGGGCCTTGGTCGTACAGCAGGGCCAGGTTGAAGGCGTTCTTCGACAGGTTCTGCAGCGGCAGGTTGCCAAAGGTGCGGCCGTCCAGATCGCAACCGTTCAGGTTCAGGTTCACGTTCGCGGCGGAGTTGCCGCCCGTGCAATAGGCCTGGTTCACCGGCGTGTAGAGCTTGGTCTTGCTGTTCACGTAGGTGTAGTTGGCCTGCATGCCCAGGCCCGAGAACGCTCCCGGCAGCATGTCGAAGTAGGTCTGGAACGCGAGCTCCACACCCGAGGCCGTGCCCTTGGCGCCGTTGATCGGGCTGGTGACGACGAAGTCCTGGATCTTGTTCCCACTGTCAGGCAGGCCAATGATGGACGTCTGGTTGATGATGACGTCCTTGAGCTGCTTGTGGAACACAGCCCCCGTCAGCGAACCGGTGCGGCTGAAGTACCACTCGGCCGTCAGGTCCATCTGGTTGGAGCGGATGGGCTTGAGCATCGGGTTGCCAGCCGCCGAGCCTGTCCGCGTCACGCTGGTCACATTGGTCACGCCGGAGTTCTGGTCGGTCGTGCCGGCAAAGTCCTGGTTCAGCGTGGTCTGTGCCTGCAACTGGCTGAAGTCGGGGCGCGAGATGCCCGTACCCAGCGCGAAGCGGTACTGCAGTTCGTTGCTCTGCTTCCAGCGCAGGTTCAGGCTGGGCAAGGCATTGGTGTAGGTGTTGGTGTAGTCCTTGGTCTCGCTGAAGTCCTTGATGACCGGGACCGAGACCCCCGTGGTGTTGGGTGGGATGGCCTTGCCGGTGTAGACCGTGCTGCCGTGGGCCGTGGCCTGCGTGCGGACGAGGCGCAGACCGACGTTGCCGTCGATGTTCATCGAGTCGTCGCCAAAGCGCAGTTGGGCGTAGGCCGCGCGGTTCGATTCCTTCTGCAGGTTGGTCAGCGCCGGGTCAACGCCCAACGTGGCCGGCGTCCACTTGTCGCAGGAGCCCCAGCCCTGGGCAGCCACTTGCTCGGCGCACAGGATGTCGTGATAGCCCTGCAGCTTGGCGTAGCTGGTGGGGAAGCCGGTGGCCGTCGCAAGCGTAGGCATGATCAGCGAGGGCACGCTGGCCTTGCCGTTGAAGAAGTTCTTGAACTCGTGCGTGTAGGTGTCGCCACTGAAGCGCGGGTCGTTCAGGCGGGCCAGGCCGCTGATGTTCCAGCCCACTTGCCAAGGCTGGGTGATGGCAGCCCAGTGGTAGTTGCCGGTGCTGTTGGTGGTCTCGGCGTCGCGCTCCGCGATCCGAACGCCAAAGCGCAGGTCGTGGAAGAAATCGCTGTCGGTGAAGTTGTACTTGGCGTCACCCTTCCAGGCCTTTTCCGTGGCCTTGCCCCGGTCCATGTGTTCCATGGTGAAGGCCCAGTAGTAGTTGGCCGGGTTGGCGAGGGCAGCCCTGTCGGCATCGTCGAAGACCAGGCTGGGAATGGAGCCACGCAGGTCCAAGGTTTCCTTGGCCATCTGGGCGCCGGTGGCCACCGTGGAGTCGAAGCTATTGGTCTTGGCGGTGATGAACTGCAGGTCGGACTTCAACGTCCATTGGGCGTCGGGCCTCCAGGTGAAGTTCCAGCCCACGTCGCGGGTTGTGGAGTTGCGCAGCGATGTGCGGGTGTCGGCGCCGAAGTCGAGCTTGGAGCCGTCCTTCATCGACAGCGTGCCGTAGGTCAGGGCGCCGTTGCCGTCCCACTGGCCGTTGGCGACGCTGATGTTGTAAGGGCTGCCGATCTGGGCAAAGATGGCGTTCTCGTCCCACTGCATCTTGTACTTCGACTGGAAGTAGGTCAGCGAGGACTCCATGTTGTCCTTCTTCCACTGCACGGCGGCATAGGTGCCATCGCGCTTGCGGTCGAATTCGAGCGTGCGCCACTGCGAACCCTTGGGCACCCAGTAGGTGCCGGTCTGGCCCGCGACGGCGTCGGTGCGCGGGTAGAAGGGCTCGACCTGGAAGGCGTCGGTGCGGGTGCCGCTCTTGGACGTGGCCAGGCTCAGCAGCATGCCGATCTTGCCGGCCGGGGTGTTCCAGGTGTTGGACAGCAGACCCGAGACCTCGGGGCGGTTCTTGCCCTTGAGCGTGGAGTAAGTGTTCTTGGCCGACAGGCTGGCCTTGAAGCCTGCGTAGTCGAAAGGCAGGGCGGTGCGCAGGTTCACCAGGCCACCGATTGAACCTTCAATCTGCTCAGCGGAAGGGTTCTTGTAGACATCGACGCCGGCCATCAGCTCGGGCGGCACATCTTCAAAGTTCAGCGCGCGTCCGCCGTTGGCGGAGAAGGAGTCACGGCCGTTCAGCTCGGAGCGCACATAGGTCAGGCCGCGGATGCTCACGCCCGAGCCTTCCACCGAGTAGTGCTCGGGGTCGCCCTTGGACATGGTGCGGTCGATGGTCACGCCGACGATGCGCTGCAGCACTTCGGTCACCGAGCGGTCGGGCAGGGCGCCGATGTCGGACGCGACGATCGAGTCAACGATTTCGTCCGAGCTTTGCTTGATCTTCTGGGCCGACTGCAGCGCGGCGCGCTTGCCGCTGACGACGACGGTTTCGATCTTCTCGGCCTCTTTGGGGGCCGGTGCCGTCTGCGCCAAGGCAAGTCCGCCCCACAGCAAGGCAGCTTGCGTGGCGGCGATGGAAACGGCGGTCCTCTGGAATCTCATCTGATGTCTCCTGGCTAGGAATGGAATGGCGCCGAGAGCCGGGGGGTCTCTCGGGCACGGGCGCCCGTGGGCCTGGGGTTGGCTCGCCAAAAAGGGGGGCGATGGGGCGGATGTACCGCTACATCAAGTCAATCCGCGTCAGGCGGAAGGCTGGCTTGCCGAGGTGGCCGCTCTTGACGGGCGTTCTCGTGCGGCAAAGTTATCGATTTGCGACATGCCCGACCAATCGCGCTTTTCGCCCAATCCATACGAATCTTGAATAGCGTTGCGCTGCCGTCGCGGCGTCTCATGGTGATCCCTAGGGCCTGAGGCTGGCGACAAAAAAAGGGAGCGCTAACGCTTGCGCAAGGCTTGCTGCGCGCTGCCTTGGACGGTCGATTCAGCCGCGCCAGATGGGCACGAAATCGCAGGCCTTGCAGGCGACTTCGGTCGCGTTTTGTGCAGGGGCGGTAGAGCGCCCTGCCAAGACTCAAGCCATCGGTGCCTGCAGCGCGGCAGGCGACCCTGCTGGCGGGCGTGATGGCGTAAGTGATGGCGCCGCCAGGCTCACCACTCGGCGACGCTGCCGTCCTCGTGGCGCCACAGCGGGTTGCGCCAATCCGGCGCGTGCTTGGCGGCCTCGCGGATGTGGTCCTCGTTCATCACCACGCCGAGACCCGGCTTGGGCAAGGGCAGCATGTAGCCGTCCTGGATCACGAAGTCCTCGGGGTTGAGCACATAGTCCAGCGGCTCGACGCCCTGGTTGTAGTGGATGCCGATGCTCTGCTCCTGCAGCACCGCGTTGTGCGAGACAAAGTCGAGGTGCAGGCACGCCGCCAGCGCCACCGGCCCGAGCGGGCAGTGCGGCGCCAGGGCCACGTCGTAGGCCTCGGCCATAGCGGCGATCTTGAGGCACTCGCTGATGCCGCCGGCATGCGAGGGGTCGGGCTGCACGATGGCCAGGCCGCCGGCCTCGAACACGCGCTTGAACTCAAAGCGCGAGTACATGCGCTCACCGGCGGCCAGCGGGATGCTGGTGTGCTGCGCGAGGCGCGCGTACTGCTCGTCCTGCTCGGCGAGCACGGGCTCCTCGACGAACAGCGGGCGATGCGGTTCCAGCTCGCGCAGCATGGTCTTGGCCATGGCGGAGCCAATGCGACCGTGGAAGTCGATGCCGAACTCGATGGTGTTGCCAAAGGCCTCGCGGATCTCGGCGATGCGGGCAATGGCGGCGTCCACCTTGGCGCTGTTGTCGAGCAGGCCCATCTCGACGCTGCCATTCATCTTGAAGGTGTCAAAGCCCCGCTCGTGCAGGCGCTTGATGTCGCGGATCACGTCCGAAGGGCGGTCGCCGCCGACCCAGGAATAGACCTTCATCTTGTCGCGCACCAGGCCGCCAAGCAGCTGGTAGACGGGCACGCCCAGGGCCTTGCCCTTGATGTCCCACAGCGCCTGGTCGATGCCGGCGATGGCGCTCATCAAGGTGGGGCCGCCGCGATAAAAGCCGCCGCGGTACATGACCTGCCAGAGGTCGTTGATGCGCATCGGGTCCTGCCCCACGAGGTAGGGCGCGAACTCATGCACCGCAGCCTCGGTGCTCAGTGACTTGCCTTCCACCACGGGCTCGCCCCAGCCGGCGATGCCTTCGTCGGTTTCAACCTTGAGGAACATCCAGCGCGGCGCGACGCGGAAGGTGGAGAGCTTGGTGATCTTCATGGGCCCGCGCAGCTTAAGCGTGCGACTGCGCCGTCAAATATGCCGGTTTGCGGCGCAGCTATCCGCGCTTCGCATAGCGTGACAACGCCCCTCGACCGCTGTGGCGCCGAGGTCTATGGTTTGTTTCGACGGAGCTATCCGAGCTTTGTATAGGCCGCTGAACTCGTAGAGGCTGCGCCATAGCGCTGGCGCCCACCTTCGCGCAGCAGGTCCAGCAGCACGGCCGGGCCGGGCGCCAACTGGTGGTGCTTGCGGGTGACGATGCCGTAGAGGTCCATGCGCAGGCCCAGCTCCAGCGGCAGCGTGGCCAGGTGGCCGGCGTCCAGCTGCTCCTGCACCAGCTCAGGGGGCAGAGCAGTCACCATGTCGCTGGCCAGCAGCAGCTGTGTGATGCAGGGCACGGCCGTGGTCTCGACGATCTCCTGCGGCTCGGGCACGCCCTGTGAGAGGAAGAGCGCCGTCAGGCGGTCACGCAGGATGCTGCCGGGCGAGGGCATGACCCAGGCCTGGGCCGCCAGGTCGGGCAGGGCCAGGGCGCTGCGCTTGAGCAGCGGGTGGCCGGCCCGCACGATGAGGCTGTGCGGTTCATCGGTCAGCGGCTCGAAGTTCAACTCGGCGGCCGATTCGCTGTCCAGGATGCGGCTGATCACGATGTCATGCCGACCCTCGCGCAGCTGCTGGATCAGGGCCTTGCTCGTGTCCACCGTGATGCTGACCTGCACGCGCGCATGCGCCTGTTTGAGCTTGAGCACCGCCTCGGGCACCAAGCCGATGGCCGGCGTCATCACCGTGCCGAGCGAGATGCGGCCGCTCAGCCCGTCGGCCAGCTCGGCCACCTCCTGATGGGCGGCGCTCAGCTCGGCCAGTGCGGCCCCAGCGCGGCGGATCAACACCTCGCCATAGCGCGTGGGCTGTACGCCGCGCGGCAGCCGTTCAAACAGCGTCACGCCCAGCGCATGCTCCAGCTCGGCCAGCAACTTGGAGGCGGCCGGCTGCGTCAGGTTGGCCGCTTGCGCCGCGCGCAGGATGGAGCGGTGGCGGCCCAGCTCCACCAGCAGCACCAGGTGCCGCGTCTTCACGTGCGAGCGAACAAAACGGTTGGTGCGGGGGTCGGTCATGGCGAGTGGCGAACGACGGGGGGCCAAGTGTCGCTCACCAAATAAATGGGGCCAGATGGGTTTGCCAGGGGGCCTGACGCCATTGATAGCCGCAGAAGGCCCCAGGTATATTGATTTTGAAAAGTGACCCCGCCGCCTGCTGCGCAGACGGCCACGGCGTCCCAGCCTGACCCGCGCTGTCACCGGGGACAGGCCACTCCAAGGAGACACCCGCAATGAAGACGACGTGGGCCGCTGGCCTGATGGGCATGGTGCTGTCCGTGCCGTTTGCCCTGCTGTTGGCCGCGCCACAGGCCGTGCTGGCGCAGGCGGCGCCCGTGGCCACCGCCCCCCCGGCCTGGCACAAGGCCGAGGGCCTGGCGCTGACCCCGCCGATGGGCTGGAACAGCTGGAACAAGTTCCAGTGCGACGTCTCCGAGCAGCTGATCCGCGAGACGGCCGACGCCATGGTCGCCACCGGCATGAAGGATGCCGGCTACCAGTACATCAACATCGACGATTGCTGGCACGGCGAGCGCGACGCGCGCGGTTTCATCCAAGTGGACGCCAAGCGCTTTCCGAACGGCATGAAGGCGCTGGCCGACTACATCCACAGCAAAGGGCTCAAGATCGGCATCTACTCCGACGCCGGCTGGAAGACCTGCGGCGGCCGCCCCGGCAGCCGGGGCTACGAATTCCAGGACGCGCAGACCTATGCCGAGTGGGGCATCGACTACCTGAAGTACGACTGGTGCAACACCGAGGGCCTGAACGCCGAGGGCGCTTACCAGACCATGAGCGCCGCGCTGCGCAAGGCCGGTCGGCCCATCGTCTTCAGCCTTTGCGAGTGGGGCAACCAGAAGCCCTGGCTCTGGGGCCAGAAGGTCGGCCACT
The DNA here is from genome assembly GCA_937871895.1 of uncultured Roseateles sp. Lineage (GTDB taxonomy): Bacteria > Pseudomonadota > Gammaproteobacteria > Burkholderiales > Burkholderiaceae_C > Pelomonas. The sequence goes on from CALMQC010000234.1 coordinate 6,941, forward strand.
TGTGGCGCACCACGGGCGACATCACCGCCTGCTTCGACTGCGTCGTCAACCACGGCGACTGGAAGGCCTGGGGCGTGGTGCAGATCCTCGACATGCAGGAGGGCCTGCGCCAATACGCCGGCCCGGGCCACTGGAACGACCCCGACATGCTGGAGGTGGGCAATGGCCTCACCGCCAACCAGGACCGCGCGCACTTCTCGCTCTGGGCCATGCTGGCCGCGCCGCTGATCGCCGGCAATGACCTGCGCAAGATGCCAGAGAGCGTCAAGGCCGTGCTCACACAACGCGAGGTCATTGCCATCAACCAGGACGCGCTCGGCGTGCAGGGCCTGCGCCATGCGGCCAAGGACGGCATTGAGACCTGGGTCAAGCCCCTGGCCGGCGGTGACTGGGCCGTGATGCTCTTCAACCGCAACAAGCAGCCCCGCGCGGTCACGCTCGACTGGGCGCAGCTCAAGCTGACGGACGAGCTCTCCAAGCGCAGCCTGGACGCCGTGGCCACGCGCTACCAATTGCGCGACCTGTGGGCGGGCAAGGACCTGGGCGCCAGCGGCGCGGCCCTCCAGCGCGAGCTGCCAGCGCAGGACGTCTTCATGCTTCGACTCAAGGCCCCGCATTGAGACCCTTGCTACCCTGCGCGGCATGAACACGCCCCAACGCATCCGCAGAGTCGTCATCGTCGGCGGCGGCACCGCCGGCTGGATGACGGCCGCACCGCTCGCGCAGAAGTTCGCCCGCCAACTGCCGGTGGACGGTGGCCCGCCCACCGAGGTCGTGCTGATCGAGTCGCCCGAGATCGGCACCATCGGCGTCGGCGAGGCCACGCTGCCCACCATCCGCGCCTACAACGCGACCTTGGGCCTCGACGGCACCGACTTCATCAAGCGCACCCAAGCCAGCTTCAAGGTCGGCATCGAGTTCAAGGACTGGAAGCAGCTGGGCGAACGCTTCTTCCATGGCTTTGGGGACTTCGGCCCTGCCATCGAGAACCGTTCCCCCATCCAGTACTGGCTGCACCTGCGCGCCGTGGCCGAGAACATGCCGCCTTACGAGGACTGGTCCACCTCCAGCGTGATGGCGCGGCAGATGCGCTTCACGCCGCCCACCGGCGAGTCGGCGTCACCCACCAACGCGTACTCGTACGCCTTCCACTTCGACGCCGGCCTCTACGCCGCCTATCTGCGCGAGTACGCGCTCGGGCATGGGGCGCAGCGCATCGAGGGCACCATCACCGAGGTCCACCAGCGGCCCGAGGATGGCTTCGTCACCGGCGTCACGCTCAAGGATGGCCGCCGCGTCGAGGGCGACCTCTTCATCGACTGCTCGGGCATGCGCGCGCTGCTGATCGGCGACACCCTGCAGGTGCCCTTCGAAGACTGGAGCCACTGGCTCCCCGTCAACCGCGCCCAGGCAGTGCCCAGCAAGCGCGTCGAACCCCTGACGCCCTACACCACCTCCACCGCCCGGACGGCCGGCTGGCAGTGGCGCATCCCGCTGCAACACCGCACCGGCAATGGCCACGTCTACTGCAGCAGCTTCATCAGCGACGACGACGCCGGCCGGCAGCTCATCGCGGGCCTGGACAGCGAGGCGCTCGACAGCCCGCGCCTCATCAAGTTCACCACCGGCGTGCGCCGCGAGTGCTGGCGCAAGAACGTGATCGCGGTCGGCCTGTCCAGCGGCTTCCTGGAGCCGCTCGAATCGACCAGCATTCAGCTGATCATGGACGCCGTTGGCCGCATCATCCAGTTCTTCCCCGAGACGGATTGCGCACCGGTGCTGGCGGCGGAGTTCAACCGCCGCATGAGCACGCAGTACGAGTCCATCCGCGACTTCATCATCCTGCACTACAAGCTCACGCAGCGGCGTGACACCGAGTTCTGGCGTTACGTGGCCGGCATGTCCATCCCCGAGCAGCTTGCGCATCAGATCGAGCTCTTCCGCCGCAGCGGCCGCGTGGCCGTCTACGACCCCGACGGCTTCCAGGAGCCCTCGTGGCAGTCGCTGATGCTCGGCCTGGGCATCCAGCCCGAGGCCTATGACCCCATGGTCACCCTCATCGACCCACGCGAGCTGCTCGCCCACTTTGCGCGTGTGCGTGCCTCCATCGCCCAGACGGTGGCGGCCATGCCCACGCATGCCGATTTCATCCGTGCCAATGTGCGCGCTGACCCTCCCATGGCCAAGGCCTGATCCCCTTTCCTGCAAACCCGGACGACCCTATGAAATTCACTGACGGGCAGTGGCTGCTACAGCCCGGCGTCACCGCCCACTACGCCTCCGAGGCCTACACCGTTGAGGCCCAGGACGACCGCATCGTCATCCTCGCCACCTCGCGCCCCATCAAGCACCGGGGCGACACGCTGCAGGGCCCCACGCTCACGGTCGTGCTCTCCTCGCCCATCGAGGGCGTGGTGCGCGTCAGCGTCGAGCACTACAGCCACAGCACCGAGGCGCGCCTGCACATCCCCATGGTCGGCGCCGGCAAGCCCGCCGTGCAGATCACCGAGACCGACACCCACATGACGCTCACCTCGGGCGCGATCTCGGTGGACGTCAAGAAGGGCGAGGGCTGGAGCCTCGTCTTCCGCGAGGGCAGCCGCATCCTGACCAAGAGCGACTGGCGCTCGCTGGGTTACATCCAGTGGGGAGCAGAAAACGGAAAACGCAGCAACCACGTCCACGAGCAATTGCTGCTGCAAGTGGGCGAGTCCATCTACGGCCTCGGCGAGCGCTTCACGCCCTGGGTCAAGAACGGCCAGGTCGTCGAGAACATCAACAAGGACGGCGGCACCGCCTGCGAGCAGGCCTACAAGAGCGTGCCCTTCTACCTCTCCAGCCGTGGCTATGGCGTGCTGGTCAACGAGGCTGGCCCGGTGTCCTTCGAGGTCGCGTCCGAAAAGACCACCCGCGTGCAGTTCAGCCGCGAGGGCGAGAGCCTGGACTACTGCGTCTTTGCCGGCCCGACGCCGAAGGACGTGATCAGCCGCCTCACCGCGCTGACCGGCCGCTCGCCGCTGCCGCCGGCCTGGACCTTTGGCCTGTGGCTCACCACCTCCTTCACCACGCAGTACGACGAGGCGACGGTCACGCATTTCATCGACGAGATGGCCCGCCGCGACATGCCGCTGGCGGTCTTCCACTTCGACTGCTTCTGGATGCGCGAGTTCCAGTGGTG
>CALMQC010000235.1 GCA_937871895.1 uncultured Roseateles sp.
CACTTCGATGGCGCCGACCTCAGCTATCAGATGCCAATGGGCTCAGCCACGGTGACCGCACAGGTGTTTGGTGGCAAGGCGAATTCGGTGTTAAAAGGCGTCGATTTCGATATGCAAAAACTGATGGGGCTGAACGCAACAGCCGAGTTCGACAATGGGCTGACGCTTCGATTTGGTCATGTGCAGGGGCGCCTGAACGTGCACAGCAGCTCTCTCGCGCAATTGGTGGCCATCCTTCGTAGCACGCCATTCGCGGCCGTGGGGAATCAACTCGATGCGACCGACAAGAAGGCCAGCTTTACGGGGCTTGGTCTCAGTTGGGACCAAGGCAACTGGATCACTCTGTTCGAGTACACCAAGCGCAAGACCGAGTCCTTTGTGCCAGACACGACAGGTTGGTACCTGACCCTGGGCTATCGCTACGGCAAGTTCACGCCCTATGCCACCGTGTCGCAGCTGAAACAGGATGACAGCAATGTCGTGAACTCGATCCCGACCGGTGTGAGTCCGCAATTGAACGCCCTGAAGGCGACGGTGGATGGCACGATCCAGGCACAGAGCAATCGGCAAAAGACCACCGCTCTTGGTCTTCGTTGGGATGCCTACCGGAATGTCGCGGTGAAGGGGCAGTACGAGCGCATCACACCGGATGGCCCGGGCCTCTTCACCAACCCGCAGCCCGGCTTTGGCGCAGGTGGCTCCGTCAATGTCTACAGCGTGTCTGTGGACTTCGTGTTCTGAGGCGGGAGGCGAACATGCGTATTCGAATGAGCAAGCAAGTGGCGCGTGCCAGTCTCGGCTTGGCACTGTTGTGCGTGTCAGCATGGGCTCAAGCCCAGGTCGCCGTGATCGTCAACCCCAAGAGCCCGACCGCCAGTATGACGGCGGAACAGGTGTCCAACATCTTCCTGGGCAAGAGCAACACGCTGCCAAGTGGCAGCGCGGCTCAGGCCGCGGAACTGCCGGAAAGCTCGGCGACGCGCGAAGTCTTCTACACCAAGGTCACCGGCAAGTCGGCGGCCCAGGTGAAGGCGGCCTGGTCGCGTCTGGTCTTCTCGGGCAAGGCCACGCCGCCTAAGGAAATGGCAAGTTCTGCCGAATTGAAGAAGTTTGTGGCGGCAAATCCTGACGCAATCGCGTACATCGAGAAGTCGGCCGTCGATGCCTCGGTGAAGGTCGTGCTGAGCGTTGACTGAGGATGACAGCGGTGCGCGGGCCACTCGGCCCGCGCCAGGTCCAGCGAAGGAGTTCTAGATGAATGTCAAGACACGAATCTGGCTGCTGCCAGCCATGGCCGCCGCGATCTTCGCGGTGGGCATCGCCGTGGTGCTCGTGTTCTCAACCCGCACCTCGGGCGCAATCCAGTTGGTGGGCGATGTCTACGCGCCCTACCACGACGCGTCCGAGCAGTTGGCGGCACAGCTGGACGGGCTGAGTGCAACGATCCAGAGTGCCGTGGCCGAAGGCGAGAAAAAGCGCCTGGACGAGGCCAATGACCGTGCGGCGGCAATGCGCAAGACGCTGGGCACGATCAAGGCCATTCAGGGCAAGGGCGAGTTGGCCGGTAAGCTCCAGTCGGCCTTCGAAACCTATTACGCAGCCTCGGTCGAGACAGCGCAGCTGTTCCTGGGGATCAAGCAGGGCGATCAGGCCGGTGCGATCCCGAAGATGCAGGCCGCGCTGAAGTCATTCGAGACCGTGTTGAACGAGGCCCGCGCCGATGCCCGCCAGGGCTTCGACGATGGCCTGGAGCGCGCCAAGTCCGGCGTGTCGGCGAGCCTGACGGCCATCGTCGTCAGCGGCCTGATCGTCGTGGCGGTTCTGGGGCTGGGCTCCTACCTGGTCATCGGCAGCGTCTGGCGCCAGCTGGGTGGCGAGCCGGAGTACGCGGCCGATGTGATGCGTCAGATGGCAGAGGGCGATCTGTCGCAACGTATCGAGGTGGCTCCTGGGGCGGACCGCAGCCTGCTGGCTGCGGTGCGCGACATGTCCGAAGGCTTGGCCGCGATCGTCTCCAACGTGCGTACCGGCACCGATTCGATCACCGTGGCCTCACGCGAAATCGCCGTCGGCAACCACGACCTGTCCGTGCGCACCGAGAAGCAGGCGACTTCGCTGGAGCAGACCTCGTCGAACATGCAGACCCTGACCGAGACGGTGCGCCAAAGCGCCGACGCGGCAGCCCAGGCCAATCAGCTGGCCGGCTCGGCAGCGACGGTGGCTCAGAAGGGTGGCGAGGTCGTGTCCCAGGTCGTCACGACCATGGACGAGATCAATGCCAGCTCCAAGAAGATCAACGACATCATCGGCGTGATCGATGGCATTGCCTTCCAGACCAACATCCTGGCGCTGAACGCGGCCGTGGAAGCGGCGCGGGCCGGCGAGCAGGGTCGTGGCTTCGCGGTGGTGGCCGGCGAGGTGCGCAGCCTGGCTCAGCGCAGCGCCGAGGCAGCCAAGGAGATCAAGTCGCTGATCGGTGCCAGCGTGGACAAGGTCGAATCGGGCAGTCGCCTGGTGCAGAACGCCGGCGCGACGATGAACGAGATCGTCGCCAGCGTGCAGCGCGTCTCGGACATCATCGGCGAGATCACCGCGGCCTCGGCCGAGCAGAGTCAGGGCATTTCGCAGGTCAATG
>CALMQC010000236.1 GCA_937871895.1 uncultured Roseateles sp.
GGGACCAGCGAGCGTGGCCAGCGTCCATGTCAAGCCCACCGCCAGCCCCAGGGCGCGTCTACAAAACTGCATCACGATCAAGGACGAATGACCCAGTGGTCCGCTTCGATCAACTGGCGGAAGCCGGGCGCGGTGCTGGCCCAGTCCAGCAGGTCCACGCGCATGGGCAAGTCGCTGCTGTCAAAGGCCTCGCGAATTTCGGCCAGGGCTTGCAGGCTCAAAGGCTGGGGCGCAAGCAGGGCCAGGTCAAGGTCGGAGTAGGGCTTGGCCGTGCCCTTGGCACGCGAGCCGAACACCCAGACGGGGATGCCTGGCAGGTGCTGGTCCAGGATGCTGCGCACTGTGGCGAGCTCGGCGTCCGTCAGGACGATGCGCGCGTGCGCTTTGGTCGTCATGGCCGAGTCAGGTTGGCCAGCAGCGCCTGCGCTTCGGCCAGGAAGTCCGGCGCCAGCGCGAACACGGCCTCGGCCTTGGCAGCGTCGTAGGTGTGGCTGCTTTCGTTGCGGGCCTGGCGGTAAACCTTCCAGCGCGACCAGTCCGAGCGCAGCAGGCCGCGCTCGTTGCCGAGCCGAATCAGGTCGGCAAAGCCGGTGGCGTCAACCTCGGCCGGGCTGGCCGACATCTGCTCCAGGTGTCGCTTGAGGGTCTTCCAGCTCAGCTCGTAGGTGAACTCGAAGCACTGGATCACCGAGTTGCGCAGTTGCTCGCGCAGGCCCGGGTCGGCCAGGGCTTGCGGCGAATGGGCGTAGGCCAGGCTGCGCTCCAGTTGGGCGGTGGCGCTGCGAAGGGCGGAGAGATCCAAAACCATGGCGCGATGCTATCGGCTTCCGCCTTGCCGTGATGGCAGGCTGCGGCAGGATTGTTGGAAGGCGGACCAGCCAGGCGCTACGGCGGCGCCGCCGTAGCGGGCGCCGTGCTGCTGCCGCAGCCAGGTGGTGGCCTGCATGGCGGCCGCCCCGTGCGTGGCCTCCAGACGCGCCGCCCATGCCGTCAGGCTCTCGTGCATGGGCGCCTCCACCCCCAGCCGCTTCAGCTCCCGTTGCACTTGCAACCGCATCCTGGCCCATGCCCCATGCGGCCGCTGCTGCCAGCGCATCCAGGCCACGGCAGCGAGGGTGAGCAGCAGGATGACGCCGGCAATGGCCTGGCCGAGGGCGGTCCAGTCGGGGGTCTGGAAGCCGAGGTTCTTGAGCAGGTCGAACTGGTTCTGCCGCGAGTAGTTCAGCACCCACTGGGCCCAGCGGTTGTTGACGGTCTCCCAGGCGCCGCGCAGGGCGCGCCAGGCGGTGGGGTTGAGCTGGCCCAGCACGCCGGGGGACGGGCGCAGAGCCTCGCCGGCGGAGACGCGGCCGGGGGCGACGGCGGCGGTGGGGTCGGTGCGCAGCCAGCCCTGGCCGGGCACCCAGACCTCGGCCCAGGCGTGGGCGTTGGCGTTGCGGACGACGAGGTAGCCGTCCTGCGGCTCGGGGTCCCAACCCTGGAAGCCGGTGACGACGCGCGCCGGCACACCCATGGCACGCATCACGACGACAAAGCCCGACGCGAAGTGCTCGCAAAAGCCCAGGCGCCGGTCGAACCAGAACTCGTCGATCAGGTGCGGGCTGTCCTCGCCATAGCGGCCGGGGGCGAGGGTGTAGGTGAAATCGCTCGTGCGGATGTGCTGCAGCACGGCGTCGACGAGGGCGCGCGTGCGCTCCGCCGCATCGAGCGTGGCAAAGCGGGGCTCGCTGGCGAGTGCCTGGGCCCAGGCCCGGGTGCGGGGGTTGAGGGTGGCAGGCAGTTGCAGCTCGGGGGCCGTGCGCAGCCAGCGGCGGTCCAGACCGGCGGTCCAACTGGGGTAGGCCTCGGCGGTGAGGCGCAGGCGTTCGGTCAGCGGGCGGCTGGCCAGCCATTGCAGGTCGGGGCCGCGCTTGAAGGCGATGTCGGCGTCACTGCGCTCGCGGCCATCGCTCATCTCCAGCAGCGGCAGCACGGGGATGCGCAGCGGCTCCAGCGTCAGCTCGTAGCGCAGCGGGCGGCCGTCGGTGCGCAGGCTGTCGGGTTGGCGGCGCCAGGCGTCGGCGGGCCTGTCGGCGGCGCGCCAGGTCTTGCCGTCAAAAACGCTGAGCACGGGGCCGCGGAAGTAGCGCGCATCGGGCGCCGGCAGCGGCCCATCGATCACCTTGAGCCGCAGCGCAATGGCATCGTCATTGGCCACCTCGTTCATGGCACCGAACTCCAGCTGGTTGGAGAGGCCCGTGCGCCCGATCTGCTCGGTCGGCACGCCCCACAGCGGCGCGATGCGCGGGAAGAACATGAAGAGCAGCACCATCACCGGCAGCCCGAGCAGCGTGGTGTGGGCGGCGCGGCGCGCGGCCACCGCGAGGTGGGCTTCATCGGTGCCGGTGTCGGGCATCTGCGCCAGCACCACCGCCGCCAGCAGGCCCCAGACGGTGAGCAGCATCCACAGCGCCGTCAGCAGCGACTGCGAGTAGAAGAAGTGCGCCAGCAGCAGGAAGAAGCCCAAGAAGAACACCACAAAGGCATCGCGCCGCGCGCGCAGCTCCAGGGTCTTGAGCGCCAGCAGCACGGCCAGCATGGTTACGCCGGGCTCGCGCCCGAAGAAGGCGCCGAGATTCAACTTGGTCAAGGCTGCCGCGATGACGAACACCACCAGCAGCGCCCAGCGCCCCGGCAGTGGCCGCTGCTGCCAAGTGAGCACGCCGCGCCACAGCAGCACCAGCGCTGAAAGCGTCGTGCTCCACCAGGGCAGGTGGTCCACATGCGGCAGCAGCACGGCGGTGATGACGCCGAGCAGGAAGAGCGTGTCCCGCGTGTCTCGCGGCAGGCGCGCGAGCCGGGCGCGCAAGGCAAGCGCGCTCATCCCTGCCACCCCGCCAGCCGCTCCAGGCAGGCCCGTTGGTGCGCGGCACCCAGGCTGGGCTCGATGCGGCTCGCGCCCATCTGTAATCCGTACGGCTGCTGTGCCCGCTCCGCCGCCAGCACCCAGGCCGTCAGGCGCGAGAGCTTGGCCTCCAGGTCGCCGCCGGCCGTCTGTGCGAGGTCGAACCACAGCTCCTGCGCCAGCGGCGCTTCGGTCTCGCGCACCCAGGGCGCCTGGCCCTGGTCCATCAGCGCGACGGACTTGCGCCACAGCACATGGCGCGGGCTGTCGCCAGCGCGGTAGCTGCGCACGCCGGCAAAGTCCGTGCCCCGGCGGCGCGCGCTGCTCGCCTCGGCCTGGCCCTCGCCGGCCTCGGGCTGAGGTGGGAAGGGCGGCGTGGGCGCTTCTGCCTGCGGATAGACCCAGACCTTGGCGGCAGGCCGCCAGTAGCTCCAGGCGCGGAAGACGCCGAGCGGGAAGCGCGTCGTGATCACGAGGCGCGGCAGCGCGTGCAGGCCCCGCGTTGGCATGGGCAGCCGTAGCGTCAGCTCGGCATGCCCCTTCTCGGGCACATTGACCCAAGTCGGCGCCGCGTTCCCGTCGGCCTGGAAGCCAATGCCATAGCGCGCCGCGCCGCTGGCGTTGTGCAGGTGGATGTGCAGCGTCACCTCATCGCCCGCATGCACGGCGTCCGGCGGCCGCAGGTCCATGCGCAGGCCGCGCAGGTTGGAGTGCGTGGTGTGCATCGACGCCAGCACCGCGCCCGCGAGCAGGAAGGTCAACGCATAGCCGAGGCTGATCTGCTCGTTGATGGTGGCGATCAGCAGCACCACCAGCGTCAACCCAAACGCCAACCCCGCGCGGCTCGGGACGATGTAGAGGTTGCGCTGCGTCAGCTCATGCGTGTCGGACGCGGGCTGGCGGGCCATCCACCAGGCTTGCCAGCGGGCGCGGAGCAAGCCGG
>CALMQC010000237.1 GCA_937871895.1 uncultured Roseateles sp.
GAGCTTTGCGTGCAAGCCTTGACGGCACGTCGCGCCCCGCCTGCGCTGTTGATGGCGCTGGCCCTGCTCGGCCCCTGCGGCTCGCGAGCGGCCGACACCCCGGCCGCGCTGCCGGCGCCGGAGCTGACGGAGGACTGGACGCCCGTCCGAGTCGTCACCCCGGGGCCCACGCCGGGCGCGGCACCCAGCGACGCCATCGTCCTGTTTGACGGCCAAGACCTGAGCGCCTGGCAGAGCGCCAACGGCGGCCCACCGCTCTGGAAGCTCGACCAGGGCGAGCTGCTGCTGGTCCCCAAGACCGGCGACCTGCACAGCAAGGCCGTCTTCGGCGACGCGCAGATCCACCTCGAGTTCCGCTTCCCCGAGGTGCCCGCGCACATCACGGGGCAGCAGCGCTCCAACTCCGGGCTCTTCATCCAGGGCCTCTATGAGCTGCAGATCCTCGACAGCTACGGCAGCAGCACCTACAGCAATGGCCAGCTCGGCGCCGTCTACAAGCAGCACGCGCCCCTGGTCAACCCGGCGCGGCCACCGCTGCAATGGCAGAGCTACGACATCGTGTTCACGGCGCCGCGCTTCGATGCCGCCGGCAAGCTGCTCGCGCCCGCGCGGATGACGGTGCTGCTCAACGGCGTGCTGGTGCAGAACAACGTCGAGCTCAAAGGCCCGACCGTGTACCGAGGCCAACCCGTCTACGCGGCCCACGGCCCCGGCCCGCTGGTGCTGCAGGACCATGGCAACGAGGGCATCCGATTCCGCAACATCTGGATCCGGCCGCTGAGTGCGCGCTAACAGCAGGGAGTAGGGCACCCACGTTCAGGCCAAGGCCCAGGGCCGATGTCCAGCCCGATGGTAAGCAACAGCGCCGCACTCGCCCTCCGCGCTTCACGGCGCGCTTCCATGAGCAGATGGGCTGCAGCGTCATGCAGTACGCCACCGACTGGCGCATGAACCTCGCCTGCCGCCTCCTCGCCGACGACGGCCTCAGCCTCGCCGAGGCGGCGCAGCGCGTCGGCTACGAGAACATTCCCGCCTTCAGCCGCAGCTTCAAGGCCCGCGTGGGAGTGGCGCCGGGGGCGTGGCGGGCGCAGCAGCGGGGGGGTTAGGCGTCTTTAGGGCAGAAGTCCCGCCTCGGATTTGGCGTCCGCCGTGTCGACGGCCGGTGCTAAGGTGATGCTGACCGATCTTCAAGCCACATGCTGGGACCGCAATATGGCCGACTCGCTTTCTATCGCCCAATCCGTTCTTCCACATCTTCTGGAGCATGTGGCTAGGGGCCCGCAGTGGATTCGCTCATACGGTTTCTATGCCGAACGGATCGGTATGAAGGCAGAGCAAGGGGGGCTGGCCATTGGCATGGCAATGCACACCATAGGTGCCGCGTGTGTTCTAGCCAAAGTTCCCGTGATTCCGATTCACTACGTCGAACGCGCTGACGGTGAATGGCGAGGCATATTCGAGTCCGAATACGCTGAGAAGTGCTACGTGCTCTCCCACTGGAATCTCCTCGCCACGTCATCCCGCGTTCACGTCTACACCGAAGCAAATCTAGGCTCGGTTGCGAAGGCCTTGAACACCGTCATCCCGGCGCACTTGCAAAGTCTTAGCACGCCAAAGCAGCTGTGGCGCTTTCTCATCTACAACGAGTCCTCGCCTGGGGTGACGTGGCTGCATCGAGCGCTGCCCGCATACGAGGCCAGCATTGAGCTAGCCCGCACCCGAAAGAATGCGCCTTAGCGATCACTCATCGAGTGGAGTCTTCGCAGCAGCGCCGCGACCATGAGCCGATCCAAGTCGAAAGTTGAACGCCGTTTCGTTTGGACCTAGACACGAGTTCGCCGGTACGTACGAATCTCACCTAAGCCGCCACCAACTCCTCCCGCCTCAGCACCTCCAGGTAGGTCCCGGCTCAGGCAGCACGCGGTAGTTGTCGGTCTCGTCGGCCCAAAGGATGCGGCCGCCGGGCGCGGTGATGACGACCGTGGGCATCACGGTGTCGCTGTCGTAGCCCAAGGCCTGCAGGCCGGTGGGGATGCCGCAGGGGTGTCGATGCCGAGTTGGCGGGCTAGGGTGTTGCCCTCGGTCATGGAGGCGGCCACCGGATAACCTGCCCCCATGGATTGCCCCATCGATTGCGTCATCTTCGACCTGTTTGGCGTCTTGGTGTCCTTCGACGACCGCCTTGTCTACGCCCGACTCGCGTCGCATTGCGACGACCCAGCCCAGGCCGAACGAGGCATGCAAGACCTGGTCTCGCGTCCCGACCTGATCTGCGGAAGACTTTCCCTGGAAGAGCTCCGGTCCGAGCTGGTGGCGAAGTACGGCCTCAGGCTATCGGCTGACGACTTCGCCGCTGCATGGAGGGCCCCCTACTCCGAGCCCATGCCCGGGATTCGGGAGTTGCTGCGACAGCTGTGCGGGCAATGCAAGCTCGTGCTGCTATCCAACGTCGACCCCTTCTACTGGCCCACGGTGCTCGAAAGCCTGCCGGAGCTGCAGCACTTCGATGCGCGCACGCTGTCGTTCGAACAGGGCTTTGCCAAACCCGATGCGCGGGCCTTCAGCCGGGCCGTCGAGCTGTCCGGCGTTGCCACGGAGCGCTGCTCTTTCGTGGACGACAAGGCAGAGAACATTCACGCTGCGGCGCAAATTGGCCTTCGAGGCCATCTGTTCACCAGCGTTGAAGTGCTGAGGCGTGCCCTCAAAGCTGCTGGCATGGTGATGTAGGCCGCAAGCTCGGTTGTGGCCTCGGTTGATAAGCTAGGCCTCAGCATGAATCTCATCAGCCTGTCGGACCTAAGTCCTACTGACATTCGCAACATCTGGCGCCTCGTCGGCGAGCCGGTCGAGCCGCTCAACGGCACGGTGGCTTGGTCCTTCGAAGGCAATGGCATCCGCACCCGAACGACTTTCATCCAGGCGTTTCGTGATCTCGACCTCCAGTTCACCGAGCTGCCCAATCTGCTGAAGACTGGCGAAAGAGCGCGAGACCTGGCGGGCTACCTTGATGCTTTCTACGACCTCTAGGTCGTGCGGGAGTCCGACCACGCAAGGCTGGTTGAGTGTGCAGCCGCATCGCGCCGGCCGGTCGTCAATGCCATGTCGGGCGATGGCCATCCGTGCGAGGTGCTCACCGATGCCTACTACGTCGACACCGCTGTGACGCCGCTGGAGCGGGCAAGGGTCTGTCTGTGGGGGCCGCCGACCAACGTCTTTCGCTCGTGGCACGAGCTGGCGAGAGTTCTTGGCTTCACGGTCGCGCATGTCTGCGAAGCGCGCTTCCACGAATGCAAGCCGAACGTCTTGTTCTCCGAAGTGCCTCCCGGAGCGGTAGACGTTGTCATCACCGACGCTTGGCCTCAAGGACTCGACGCCAAAGCCTGGTCGCTCTCGAGGCAACAGCTCGAAGAGATAGGCAACCCGAGGCTCCTGCCGACGCCGCCATTCAAAGTAGGCGGCGAGCTCGACTTCGACCCGGTCGACTACGCCGGCTTTTGCGGCTATGCGCAGAAGGAGCTGCTGGTGCCGGTGCAAAAGGCCATCGTGCGCTATGTGTTTGGGGCCTAGGAAGATCGGGCCCCTGCGGCAATTGCCGCGAGCGTCTGCCGGCTAGCTAGGCTATGCGCTTCCGGTTCGATTCAGACAACCCTTGCGAGAGACCATGATCACATGCCATCTTCGGTACGTCATTGATGCAAGCAAGATCACCGAGTTCGAGGAGTACTGTCGCTTGTGGCTGAAGCTGATCCCGAAGTTCGGCGGAGTGCATCACGGCTACCTGTTGCCCTCGGAAGGCGCCAGCAATATTGCGCTCGGGTCTTTCTCGTTCGAGTCACTTGCGCAGTACGAGCAGTACCGCATCAACTCCCTCCAAGACCCGGAATGCCAGACCGCCTTCAAGTTCGCCAAGGAAACCAAGTGCTTCCTCAGCTTTGAACGCACCTTCTTCCGGCCCTTGCTTGAGTAGGCTAAGCCGCCACCAACCCCTCCCGCCTCAACACCTCCAGGTAAGTCCCCGGCTCCGGCCGCACCCGGTAGTTGTCCGTCTCGTCGGCCCACAGGATGCGGCCGCCGGGTGCGGTGATGACGACGGTGGGCATCACGGTGTCGCTGTCGTAGCCCAAGGCTTGCAGGCCGGTAGGGATGCCGCAAGGGGAGTCGATGCCAAGTTGGCGGGCCAGGGTGTTGCCGTCGTCGACCAGGAAGCGC
>CALMQC010000238.1 GCA_937871895.1 uncultured Roseateles sp.
TACCGCCTTCGGCGGCCCCCTCAAGGGGGCACTGCCAGTGGCCCGGCAAAGCCGGTTCCACGGCAGTCGCTGGGTAAGTCACGACGCGAACGCCTTCAGTGCGGCGATCACGCCCGTCCTGTCTTGGCCGCTGCCCATAATCCCGGCTTTGCTTTTCTAACAAGCTGAGTCGCAATGGCGCTGAACATCGTGATCATGGCCGCGGGCAAGGGCACCCGCATGAAGTCGGCCACCCCCAAGGTGCTGCACAAGCTCGCGGGGCGCCCCCTGCTGACGCACGTGCTCACGAGCTGCGAACCCTTCACGGCTGACGCGCGCATCGTCATCACCGGCCACGGCGCCGAGCAGGTCGAGGCCACAGTGGCGGCCCCGGGCATCAGCTTCGTCCGCCAGATGCCCCAGCTCGGCACCGGCCACGCCATCCAGCAGGTCGTGCCCGCCCTCGTCGGCGAGGGCACGACGCTGATCCTGAACGGCGACGTGCCGCTGATCGAAACCTCCACTGCCAAAGCCTTGGTGGACGCCTGCGCCGGCGCCGCTCTGGTCCTGCTGACCGTGGACCTGTTCGATCCCACCGGCTACGGCCGCATCATTCGCGACCCCGAGGACGGCGGCGTGCTCGCCATCGTCGAGCACAAGGACGCCACGCCTGAGCAACGCCTCATCCACGAGGGCTACAGCGGCATGATGGCTGCGCCCACCGGCGCGCTCAAGCGCTGGGTCAGCGCGCTCACCAACAACAACGCCCAGGGCGAGTACTACCTGACCGACATCGTCGCCATGGCCGTGGCCGAAGGCCTGCCTGTGCTCGGCATCAAGGCGCACTCCGAGACCGAAGTGCTGGGCGTCAACGACCCCGTGCAGCTCGCTCAGTTGGAGCGCGCCTTCCAGGCCCAGCAGGCCAACGCGCTGATGCGCGCCGGCGTGCGCCTGGCCGACCCCGCCCGCTTCGACCTGCGCGGCACCTTGACCCACGGGCAGGACTGCGAGATCGACGTCAACTGCGTGTTTGAGGGCAATGTCACCTTGGGTGACAACGTCCGCATCGGCGCCCACTGCGTGATCCGCAACGTCAACATCGCGAGCAACGCCCGCATCCACGAGTTCACCCACATCGACGGTGAGAAGGCCGGCGCCAGCGTCGGCGAAGGCGCCCTCATCGGCCCCTTCGCGCGTCTGCGCCCCGGCGCCCAGCTCGGGCCCGAGGTCCACATCGGCAACTTCGTCGAGGTCAAGAACTCCACCCTCGCCGCCGGCGCCAAGGCCAACCACCTCGCCTACCTCGGCGACGCCACCGTGGGCGAGCGCGTCAACTACGGCGCCGGCTCCATCACCGCCAACTACGACGGCGCCAACAAGCACCGCACCGAGATCGGCGACGACGTGCACGTCGGCTCCAACTGCGTGCTGGTCGCCCCGGTGACCATCGGCGCGGGTGCCACCATCGGTGGTGGCTCGACCATCACCAAGCCCGTCGGCGCGGGCGAGCTGGCGGTGGCGCGTGGCAAGCAGGTGGCGATCAGCGGGTGGACGAGGCCCGCCAAAAAGCGCTGAGCACCCCCGCTCCCAGCGCCAGCACGCCCAGCCCCACCAGGGCGCCCGTCTTCACGTAGACAAGGCTGGCCCACAGCACGTAAGCGCTGCAGGCGCAAAAGAGCAGCGGCAGCCACGGGTAAAGCGGCACCTTGAACGGCCGCTCGGCCTGCGGCTCCTTGCGCCGCAGCACCATCAGCGCCACGCCGCTGAGCAGCAAGAAGCCCCAGTAGACCGGCGAAAGGTAGTCCACCATCGTCGAGAAGCCGCCGCGCGTCAGGTCACCCAGGCCCACGAGAAGGAGGGCGACGCTTGATGTCGCCAGCAAGGCCGCAGTCGGCGTGCCGCGCACCGGGTCCCACCGTCCCAGATGCCAGGCCTGCGCCACATCGCGCGCGGCTGCATACGTGGTGCGCGGCCCGGCGATGAGGATGGCGTTCATGACCGACAGCGCCGCGAAGGACACGCCCGCGACCATGGCGAGCTCCGCCTCGTTCCCGAACACCACGCGCATCAGCTCAGACGCCGGTGCCTCGCTGCGCGCCAAGCCCGCGAGCCCGAGCACCTGCACATAGGCCCAGTTGGCCAGCAGGTAAAAGCCCATCACCAAGGCCAGGCCCCAGAGCAGCGCCCGCAGCACGCCGCGCTGCGCGTCCCGCAGCTCGGCCGAGAGCGTGGCGGCGTCGCTCCAGCCACCGTAGGCCAGGAAGACGAACACCATGGCCTGGCCCCAGTCGGTTTGAGTCGCGGCAGCTGCCGCATCGACAGCCAGCCGGCCCGCTGCCAGACGCACGGCCGCACTGCCGCCCAGGCAAAGCAGCGCACCCAGCACCAGCACGGTCAGGCCAAGCTGAGTGCCCAGCCCCACGCGCACACCCAGCAGTTGCAGGGCCGTAAGCCCCACGATCAGGCCCGCTGCCAGCACGCTGCTGGCGTGCGTGCCAAGCCAGGGCGAGAGGTCCACCACGGTGGCGAGGTAGTCGCCAAACACAAAGCCCAGCAGGGCCATCGAACCCGTGTGGATGACCGCGAAGCGCGACCACGCGAACAGAAAACCCACCCGGTCGCCAAAGGCGCGGCGCAGGAAGTGGTAGTCGCCACCCGCATCCGGAAAGGCCGCCGCCAACTCGGCAAAACACAGCGCCCCGACGAAGGACAGCACCCCGCCCAGCACCCAGGCCAGGGCCAGTTGCCAGGCCTCGGGCAAGGCCTGCGCCACCATCGGCGCGGTCTTGAAGATGCCGGCCCCGACGACCATGCCCACGCACAGCGCCACGCCGTGGCGAACGTCGAGATGGCGATGGGGCGTGGCGGGTGGTGTCGTCATTTCTGAGCGGAGCCGAGTGCGGCCATGCTACCCAGCGACTGCCGCCTGCACGCACAGCGCTGTCACGTGACGAATTCACGCCCGCACGTGGGGTCGGGGGGACGAAGCCCTCAAGTCCCCGCGCTTAGGATCCAGCCTTGCCCTCGCAAAGCGCTGAACATGGCCCTCGATTTGGATCTTTTCGACTTTTCGCCCGACGCCTTCGTCACCGATGGCGCCGTGCCGGCCCAGATTGAGCAGGCTGAAGCCACCGCCGCCGACAACGCCCGTCGCCGCGCGCTGGAGCTGCAAGCCCAGGCCTGCAACAACGCCGCCGACGCCTGCTGGTACCTGGCCCGCAGCCTCGGCGCCGCGCGCGACCTGCCGCCCGGCGAGGCGAGCATGGAACTGCTCTTTCAACTGATCGGTGCCCTGGCCGACCTGCCCGCCGAGATCGCCTCAGCCGCGCTGCCCGAAGTGGTCGGCGGCCGCGACGACGGCATCGCCGAGCTCTGCCACCAACTTGAAGCCGCGCGTGAGTCGGCCGAGGATGCGCTGATCGAGGCGAAGCTGGCGGCGCCTCGGGCGGCCTGGGCTCACTAGGCCCACGGCGCTTCGGCGGCCGGCTCATGCGGCGCCAAATCAAATCGCAGGTGCGTGAGGCTCATTGAGCGAGCGGATGGCTGCTGGGCGCTGCCTATACTGCCGCGCGACTCCCGCATGCCACGCTGGCGTGGCCGCGCCCCAGCCTCACGATGCCGCTTATGCCCAACCAACTGTTGCTCCAGGCGGGTCGCGCCTGGACCCAGCTGCGAGCGCGCATCTCCCAGCGCGCCTTTTGGTTCGGCGTCTTCATGCTGGGGCTGGCGGTTGTCCTGATCGGGCTGACGGCCTATCTGCAAGCCGACGGGACGGACACCAAGCCTGACGAAAGACCAAGCGCGCTCGGGCTCGCCGTGGGCATCGGCGTGGTGGGCTTCTTTGTTGGCATTCTGGGCAACGTGCTCGCACAGCGTTACCTGGACTGGGAGAAGAAGCTCGCCAGCGCCGTGCACAGACACCTGCGCGGCGACGACGAGTCTCAGGCGTTAGGGCAGGCGCTGGGTGCCTGCCTGCGTCTCGCAGCCGACAGGCTGCAGCCGAGTGACGCGGCCG
>CALMQC010000239.1 GCA_937871895.1 uncultured Roseateles sp.
GGCGTGCGCCACAGCTTCTGACCGCTGCGCGCCACAGCGCGACCAGTCAAAGGGGGCCTCGCGGGGCCCCCTTCTATTTGGGCCTTCGCGACCCATTCCCGTAGGGTTAACAGGCCCTAGGCCAAGTGCCCAGTCACGCGCTTGGATTGCCTGACGCTCGACGCCGGCGCCTCCGGCGCGATCAGCTCGGCCAGCACGCCGCAGTCAGCATGGGTGGCTTCCGGCGCGCGGCAGTGCTGGCGCAGCGCCAGCAGCTCGGCATGCAGCTGCTTGAGCTCGCGCAAGCGCGCCTGGACATGGCCGATGTGGGTGTCCAGCAGCGCATCGGCCTCATGCCCCGCCTGCGCCGGCGCGTCGGCCAGGTTCAGCAAGGCGCGCACCTCGACCAGGCTCATGTCCAGCGCCCGGCAGCGGCGGATCAAGAGCAGGCGCTGCACCTCGGTCTCGCCATAACGGCGGTAGTTGGACGCCGTGCGCGGCGGCGCCGGCAGCAGGCCCTCGCGCTCATAAAAGCGGATGGTTTCCGTCGGGGTGTCCGTAGCGCGAGCCAGTTCGCCAATTTTCATCGTGCGCGGTTTGCCAAGAATGGGTGGGCTGAGGGCTTGACTCTGCACCGGCTTCAGGGTTTCGAATGTCGCCAACGCGTCAAGCACCCATGAAAGTTCAGGTCATGCACTCTCATCCCCACACAACTTCTCCGCATCCAACTGGCGGCCATGGCCACGATCACGGCCATGGCTGTTGTGCGCCCTCTGCCGCCCAGGCCGGCCCCGGCTACCGACGCGCGCTGGGCGTGGCCCTGCTGCTGAACGCCGGCATGTTCGTCACCGAGATGGTGGCCGGCGTGCAGACGGGATCGGTCTCGCTGTGGGCCGACGCGGCCGATTTTTTTGGCGATGCCGTGGGCTATGCGCTGGCCCTCTGGGCCCTGAGCACAGCGCCGATCTGGCGCTCTCGCCTGGCCCTGGCCAAGGGGGTGGCCATGGCGGGCTTTGGCGTGCTGGTGCTGCTGCGCGCGCTGCAGGCGCTGCTGACCGGCCAGCCGCCGGAACCCGTGACCATGGGCGTCGTGGCCCTGCTGGCGCTGGCCGCCAACCTGGCCAGTGCCGCCGTGCTCTACGCCTGGCGGGAGGGTGACGCCAATATGCGCGCCGTGTGGTTGTGCACCCGCAACGACGCGCTGGGCAATGTGGCCGTGGTGGGCGCGGCGCTGGGCGTCTTTGGCAGCGGCGCCGGCTGGCCAGACCTGGTGGTCGCTACCGGCATGGCAGTCCTCGCGCTGCACAGCGCGCGCAGCGTGATCGGCCACGCGCGCGCCGAGTTGCGACAGCACACCGCCCCCGCGAACGCGGGGTGAACGCCGCGTCGGCTGCCAAGCGCTTCACGCGACAGCCTTGTCTCCACCCGGAGCAGGGGGGCCGTCTTCTACGGGAACTCCCTAGAGTCCGGCCCAGCCTGCTGCGCGCCTCCTGCGCGCTGCGGGTCTGTGCAGTACTGGCGCCGCTGGCGCCTGCTTGGGACACGGATGTTCAAGACCTTCTCCTTTGGCCTCGCCCTGCTGGCGGGGCTCCTCGGCCCCACCCAGGCGGGCCATGTGCCGATGTCGTCGGTGTCGCCGATGTCACCCGCATCGACCCACGCCCTGGCACGCAGCGCGTCGGAGGACGCGCCGCTCGACGCCATCGGCCCGCCACCCCTGGCCGAGTGCGCGCTGGGTTGCAACCACCAGCCACTCAGCCTGATCGTGCCGCCCCAGGGCGAAGCCCGCGTGCCCGAGCCCGCCGGCCTGGCCCTGGTGGCCGTGGCCGCACTGGCTGGCCTGCTCGTGCGCCGCGTCCATCGCCGCACCGCCGCGGCCAAGCC
>CALMQC010000240.1 GCA_937871895.1 uncultured Roseateles sp.
TGCGGCGCATTTGCAAACCTTCGTCGAGCACTACCGCAGCGTCAGCCAGCCGCCCGCGCCCGTGCTGGCCGATCTGCGCCTGGAGCCCATGCTGCAGGGCGTGCAGCGTTTGATCACACCGGCCTGGCATGCGGTCGGCGGCGAAGTGGAGGTGCGTGTGGAGCCGGCCAGCCTCGCGCTGCGCACCGATGCCGCGCAGCTGGAGCAGGTGCTGATCAACCTCGCGCAAAACGCCCTGCAAGCCTGCGCCGGCCGGCCCGCGCCACGCCTGCAGCTGGAGGCACGGCTGACGCGCGGCGCGCGCCTTTGCATCAGCGTCGCCGACAACGGCCCCGGCATCGCCCCGGGGCTGGAGGCGCAGATCTTCACGCCCTTCTTCTCGACCCGCGCCGGCGGCAGCGGCGTGGGCCTGGCCGTGGTGCGCCAGCTGGTGCATGGCCTCGGCGGCACGGTGCGGCAGGTGCGCCGGCCGGAAGGGGGTGCCTGCTTCTTGCTGACCTTTTGAACGCTAGCGTGGGGTTGCAGAATCCGGCTCCATGACGGCTGCCGCACACCCCCGCTTGCCCGAAGTCTTTGACGCCCTCGTCGTCGGCGGCGGCATCAATGGCGTGGGGGTGGCGCGAGACCTCGCCGGGCGCGGCCTCTCGGTGCTGCTGTGCGAGCAGCACGACCTCGCCAGCCACACCTCGTCGGCCTCCAGCAAGCTGATCCACGGCGGGCTGCGCTACCTGGAGCACTACGAGTTCCGCCTCGTGGCCAAGGCACTGGCGGAGCGCGAGGTGCTCTTGAAAAGCGCGCCGCACCTGATGCGCTCGCTGCGCTTTGTGATGCCGCTCGACGAGCGCATGCGGCCGGCCTGGTTGATCCGCGCGGGGCTCTTTCTGTACGACCACCTCGCAAAGCGGGAATGGCTGCCGGGCACCGAGCGGCTGAAGCTGCGCCAGCACCCCACCGGCGCGCCGCTGCAGGCGCGGCTCAAGACGGGCTTTGCCTACTCCGACGGCTGGGTGGACGACGCGCGGCTCGTGGTGGCCTGCGCGCAGGACGCAGTCGCCCGTGGCGCCACCGTGCTCACTCGCACCGCTTGCGTGGATGCACGGCGCGAGGCGGACTTGGGCTGGCAGCTGCGCCTGCGCCATGTCAGCGGGAACGAGTTCATGGTGCGCGCCCGCGCGCTGGTGAACGCCGCCGGGCCCTGGGCTGCACAGTTCCTCGCCGAGCACGTCAAGCAGGGCGGCGTGCCAGAGCGTCGCAACCTGCGGCTGGTCAAGGGCAGCCACATCGTCGTGCCGCAGTGCTTCACGCACGACCACGCCTACATCTTCCAGAACCCCGACGGCCGCATCCTCTTTGCCATCCCCTACGAGGGCCGCTTCACGCTGATCGGCACCACCGATGTCGAGCACCGCGGGCCCATCGGCCACGTGCGCATCAGCGAGGATGAGATCGCCTACCTGTGCGCCCAGGCCAGCCGCTACTTCACCCAGCCCGTGACGCCGGGCGACGTGCTCTGGACCTATGCCGGCGTGCGCCCCTTGCTCGACGACGAGCACGGCAACCCGGCCGAGGTGACGCGCGACTACCGGCTGGAGCTGGAGGCCCCTGAAGGCGCCGCGCCGCTGCTCAACCTCTGGGGCGGCAAGCTCACCACCTTCCGCCGCCTCGCCGAAGACGCCGCCGACCTGCTGGCCCCGCGCCTGGGCAATTCGCGTGGCGCCTGGACGCGCGGTGCGCTGCTACCGGGCGGCGACCTCTCCACCTGGATCGGCCTGCCGCAGCAGCCCGATGCCGACTTCGAGCGCTTTGTGGCCGCGCTCACCGCCCAGCACCCCGGGCACCCGCCGCCTTTGCTGCGCCGCTGGGCGCATGCCTATGGCTCGGCCATCGCGACCTTGCTGGCTGCGCCATTGGGCAACGAGATCGCGCCCGGCGTCTTTGAGGCTGAACTCGCCTACCTGCGCGA
Source organism: uncultured Roseateles sp. (assembly GCA_937871895.1). GTDB lineage: Bacteria > Pseudomonadota > Gammaproteobacteria > Burkholderiales > Burkholderiaceae_C > Pelomonas. The sequence goes on from CALMQC010000240.1 coordinate 1,964, forward strand.
CCACGAATGGGCGCGCACGGGCGAGGATGTGCTGTGGCGCCGCAGCAAGCTTGGCCTGCACCTGAGCGAGGCCGAGCGCGCGCGGGTAGCGGCCTGGTTCAGCTGACGCGCGTGCGTCGCGCCCGGAGCAGCACCCACAAGCCACCCGCCAGCATCAGCGCCCAGCTCTGCGGCTCGGGCACGGCGCTGGTGAGGTTGATGCGGCCGAAGACGCCGTCGCGCTCCTCGTCCGGACCGGCCGTGTAGTACAGCGCGTTGGCATCGCCCAGCGCCACGCCGTTGCCGAAGGCCAGGCCCCAAATGCCGTCGATGACGAGGGGCTGGCCGTGTACGTCCTTCACATAGCCAAGGTCGGCGCCCGTGGTGGGGTCATAGGCCACGATGGTGCCGTCGCCAAAGTTGGCCACCAGCAGCGCACCGGCCAGGGCGCCAAAGGAGTCGGGCGCGATGGCCATGCCCCAGGGGTTGTTGAGCTTGCTGCTGGCGGTGTAGTCCTGCAGCAAGTTGCCATTGCGGTCATAGGCCGCGATGCGGCCGAGGCCGGGGATCTCTTCGGTGGGTTCGTCGATCTCGAGCGCGTTCTCGGTCCAGGCCACGTAGACGCGGCCGTCACCCAGCACCTGGACATTGAAGGGGTGCCAGATTTCCGTGAGGCCGGTGGGCCGCGCGAAAGGGGTGCTGGCGGTGATGTCGTTCCATTGGTTGTCAAACGTCATCACGCGGCCGGCGGCAAAGTCAGCGGCGAAGAGGCGGTTGTCGGCCACCTTTTCGCCTTGGGCATTGAGCGTCCAACCATCGGTTGTCATGGCCACGCCGTTGAAACCGGGGCGGGCCTTGAGGCCACGCTCCATGAAGTCGTCCATCGTCGAGTAGTCCTTGACGACGACGGCTTCAAGCATGCCGCTGGCGGTGTTGCTGCGCCAGGCGTTGATGGTGCCGTCCTGCGTGACGAAGACGAACTTGGCGGCGCCGGCATTGAGGCCGGTCGAGGCGCCCGTGGCGTAGTTGATGGCGGGGCCCTGGACGTAGAACTCGACGGGCTGGCCGGGGCGGTCGCTGGCGGCGTTGTAGACCTGGCCGGTGACCTGGGCCATGCCATCGGCGCCGGGTGGCATGTCGGGGTGCAGGTCGCGCGCGCTGCTGATGACGGGCACGACCTTCAGGCCGTCCTGGTAGAGCGGCGTGCCGCCGACGTCGCCGATGTAGGTGGTGGTGGTGCCGGTGCCGGCATTGCTGACCCAGATGTGGCCGCCCGCGCCGGGTGGGCGCAGCGCCAGGCCCCAGGGGTTGACGAGGTTGGGGTCGACGAAGGCGGTGGGCGCGTACTTCTCGCTGTTGGCGACGAGCACCGTCGTCTTGTAAGCATTGCTGCCAGCGGCGGTGGCCGTGAGGCTGAGCAGGGCGAGCGAGAGC
>CALMQC010000241.1 GCA_937871895.1 uncultured Roseateles sp.
GACCCCGCTGCGGTCGAAGCGCCTTGTCCGGCAGGGCAACTCGCCCCGGCGCGCACCCATCCCACAGCCCGACAGGCTCCTTGGGCCTGGCGCGGCATGCTGGGCCTGGTGCTCGTCAAGTTGATGCTGCAGCCGGCCCTGGTGCTGGTGTGCGCGCACTGGGGCTTTGGCCTGAGCGGCCTGCCGCTGGCCGTGATCGTGATGATGGGCGCGCTGCCGATCGGCTCCAACGCCCTGATCTTTGCGCAGCGCTACCGCGCGCTGGAGGCTGAGACGACGGCCGCCACCGTGCTCTCCACCGTGGCTTATGTGGCCACGGCGCCGCTGTGGCTCGCGCTGCTGGCGCGCTACTTTCCCTGGGGGCCTGGCGCATGACGGAAGGCACTGCCGGCCGCCGCGCGACGCTGCCCACACTTCACTTCTTGCTGTTCACAGAGCTTCTTTCGTCATGCGCTTGAATCACCTTGCTTCCGTGCTCGCCCTGGTGGGTGTCCTCGTTGCCGCCGTTGCGTTGCCCCAGCCCGCCACGGCACAGGTGCAGGGCGCCGTCGTGACCGAGCAAGGCCGGCTCGCGATCCGGCATGAGAAGTTCCGGCTGGAGAACGGCTTTGAGGTCATCCTCGTGGAGGACCACCGTTTGCCGCTTGTGGCCTTCAACCTCTGGGTGCACGCCGGGCCGCGCAACGAGGCCAAGGGTCAAACCGGCTTTGCCCACCTCTTTGAGCACCTGATGTTTGCCGGCAGCAAGCACGTGCCGCGCGGGCAGTTCGACAAGTTCGTGGATGCAGCCGGCGGCACCGACAGCAACGGCTCCACCAACTTCGACCGCACCAACTACTTCTTCACCCTGCCCTCGCACCAGCTCGCGCTGGGCCTCTGGCTCAAGTCCGACATGCTGGGCTACATGCTCGACGAGGTCGACGCCGTGGCCCTCGCCAACCAGCAGGACGTGGTGCGCAACGAGCGCCGCCAGACCACCGAGAACCGGCCCTATGGCGTGGCCGACGAGGCGCTGTATGCAGCGCTCTTCCCCGAAGGCCACCCCTACCGCGCGGCGATCATTGGCTCGCACGCCGACATCCAGTCCATCAAGCTGTCCGACGTGCGCGACTTTGCGCGCACCTACTACCGGCCCAACAACGCCACCCTGGTGCTGGCGGGCGACTTCGACCCCGCCGAAGCCAAGGCCCTGGTCACCACCTACTTCGGCCCGCTCAAGGCCGGCCCCAAGCCGCCCGAGGTCCAGGTGCCGCAGCCCGTGATCCAGAGCGAGCGGCGTCTGGTGGTCACCGACCGCATCGAGCTGCCGCGCCTCACGCTGGCCTGGCACACCCCCGCCTATGCGGCGGCCGGCGATGCCGAGCTGGACGTCGTCAGCCACGTGCTCGGCGGCGGCAAGGCCAGTCGGCTTTACGGCCTCCTGGTGCGTGACAAGCAGCTCGCACAGAGCGTGCAGGTGGTGCAGGACTCGGCCTCGCTCGGCTCGCTGTTCAACGTCGAGGTCATCGCCAGGCCCGGCGCCAAGCTCGACGACATCGAGGCCCTGGTCGATGCCGAGATCGCCCGCCTGGCCGCCGAGCCGCCGACCGAGGCCGAAGTGGCCCGCGCCCGCGCGGCCGTCGAGACCCAACTGCTGCAGCGCATGGAGAAGGTTGCGACCCTGGCCGATCTCGTCAACTTCTACAACCAGATGGCTGGCGACCCCGGCTTCGCGACCCAGGACCTGGCCCGCTACCGCAGCATCACGCCCCAGCAGGTGAGCGCGGCCGCCGCACGCTGGCTGCGCAAGGACGCGCGCGTCAGCCTGCACACCGTGCCTGGCGAGAAGCTGCTGGCCGCCGACGTGCCGACGCCACCGCCGCCCCGGAAAGCCGCCAAGGGCGTCGGCATCAACGACGCCGCAGCCTGGCGCGCCAAGCCACCGGCTGCGGCGGCTGCCAAGCCGATGGCCTTGCCCGCGGTGCGTAGCTTCCAGCTGGCCAATGGCCTGACGGTGCTGCACTCGCCCAAGCCGGGCCTGCCCCTGGTCAGCGCCAGCCTGGTGCTGCGGGCCGGGCAGTCGGCCAACCCGATCGACAAGCCGGGCCTCGCGAGCTTCACCGCTGGCATGCTGACCGAAGGCACCACAAGCCGCACCGGCCAACAGTTGGCCGAGGCCTTGGCCGCGCTGGGCGCCCAGCTGCACGCCGAGGCCGGCGCCGAGAGTGCGCGCATCGACCTGAACTGCCTGCGTGCCCAGGTCGGCTTGGGGCTGGAGCTGCTGGCCGACGTGCTGTTGCGCCCGGCCTTCAGTGCCGACGAGTTCGAGCGTCAGCGCGGCCAGCGCCTCGCGGCGCTGTCACAGCAGCGCGAGGACGGCCCGACCCTGGCCCAGAACGTCGCCGCCCGTGCGCTCTATGGTGCGGTCCACCCACTGGGCGCGGCATCGATCGGCACCGAA
>CALMQC010000242.1 GCA_937871895.1 uncultured Roseateles sp.
GGGCCCGCAGCGCGTCGCGGATCTGCTGGGCCCGGGCGCCAAGGTCGTAGCCGCCGTTGCCCAGCTTGGCCAGTGCCGCACCGCCCACCATGCGGGAGTTGGCGGTCCACAGCCGCCCATCGGCAGTGTCCAGCACACGGGGCTGCTCGTCCGGCCCGAGGTAGCCCTGCCAGCGGGGTTTGCCGTCGCTCCAATCCTGCGGGCGGTTGGGATCGTCGTTGCCCACGCGACGCGGGATGGCGCCGGCCACGGTCCAGGCAATGCGCCCAGTGCGGTCGGCCAGCATCAGGTTCTGCGCGGGCAGGCCCATGCCAGCGGCGGCGCGCACGGCCTCGGCGACCGTGGCAGGGGGCTCCAACTGGCGCAACCCGAGGTTGAGGCCCTGCGGGTCGTACGCCACCCAGCGCAGCGCATGGCGGGGGCCGCGCTGGCCGGCGGGCTCCAGCACGGGGCCCCAGTCGGTCTCCAGCACTTCGACGCTTTCAGCGGGAGCACCGGCCACCTCGATGCGCTCTTGGTGGCGGATGAAGGGCTTGTCCGCCCCGCCGCTGCGGTAGGCCTGGCCGTTGGCCGAGAGCTGCAGGCGGATGACGTCGGTCCAGTCCGACGTGGTGTTGGTGAAGCCCCAGGCCACCTGGCCATTGCTGCCCGCCACGACCAGGGGCGTGCCGGGCAGGGTCACGCCGGTTACGTCGCGGGCGGCACCCTGCTCCTTCCATTGCAGCCTGGCCTTGAACCAGGTGCCGGGCACGCGCAGGCCGAGGTGCATGTCGTCGGCCACCATGGCGTGGCCGTGCGTGGCATGGGCGGCGGAGACGGCGAAGTTGTTGGAGCCGATGTCGCGCGCGTCGGTGCCCCGGCAGTCACTGCAGGCCACCTGGGCGGCACGCAGGGCTGCGGGCCAGGGCGAGGCTGGCACGGGCACCGGGTCCACACGCGAGTCATCCAGCGCGGCTTGGTAGTCGCTGCTGTGCTGGGTCAGGAAGGCATACCAGTCGGGCGGGACCAGGCTGTGCAGCGCGCCCATGGCCAGCTCGTCGCGCCCTTGTCCGCGCTGCAGGTCGATGTACATGCTGAGCGTGACGAGCAGGGTGTCCGCCGCGCGCCAAGCCACCGGAGCCTGGCGCAGCAACAGGTACTCGGGCGGGCGCACCGAGAGCGCCGCCAGGCCGGCGTTCACGCCGGCGGCATAGGCGTCGAGCAGTTGATGGTCGGGCACATCGAGCGCCGCCAAGGCGGCCTCGGCCCGGGGGCGAAAGCGATGCACGCGCCGCGCCTTGTCGAGCGGCAGCGCCTTGGCGCCCACCAAGGCGGCCAGCTCGCCAGCCGCATTGCGGCGCAGCAGGTCCATCTGGAAGAAGCGCTCTTGCGCATGCGCAAAGCCCAAGGCCCTGGCGGCGTCGAGGCGGTTCTCGGCCACCACGCTCAGGTAGCCACGCGCATCGCGTTGCAGCTCGACGGGCGCTGCCAGCTCGGCGGCACTGGCATTGCGCTCGCCATCGAGCTGGGCCAGGCTGCCGCGCAGCAGTCCGGTCAGCACGGCGGCCAGCAGCAGTACCAGGGCCAGCAGGCCCAACACCAGGCGTTTGATCCAGCGCATGCAGCGTCCTTGGTCGTCAGAAGGTGCCGGGGTAGGCGCCGCCGTCCAGCAGCAGGTTCTGCCCGGTCAGGTAGCCGGCCTGCTGACTGCACAGGAAGGCGCAGATCGCACCAAACTCGGCGGCCGTGCCAAAGCGCTGGGCCGGGATGCCCTGGCGGCGTCGTTCGGCAAAGGCGTCCTGGCTGAGCCCAGCCTTGGCCGCGCCGGCCGCGAGGGTCTTGGCCAGGCGGTCGGTGTCGAAGGCGCCGGGCAGCAGGTTGTTGATCGTCACATTGCGGCTGGCCAAGCGGGGTTGCCGCGCCAGGCCGGCCACGAAGCCGGTAAGCCCGGTGCGGGCGCCATTGGAGAGGCCCAGCACATCGTTCGGCGCCTTGACGGCCGCCGAGGTGATGTTGACCACGCGCCCAAAGCCACGCTCGGCCATGGCGTCCACGGTGGCCTTGATCAGGTCGATGGGGGTCAGCATGTTGGCGTCGAGCGCGGCGATCCAGGCGTCACGTGACCAATCGCGGAAGTCACCGGGCGGCGGGCCGCCGGCATTGGTGACGAGCACATCCACCTGCGGGCAGGCGGCGAGTGCGGCGGTGCGGCCCTCGGGCGTGGTGATGTCGCCCGCCACGGCGCGCACCTCGATGCCGGGGTGGGCCAGGCGCAGCGCGGCAGCGGTGGCCTGCAGGTCGGCCTCACCGCGTGCGGTAATCACAAGGTTTGCGCCTTCAGCACCCAGGGCCTCGGCGCAGCCGCGCCCCAAGCCTTTGCTGGCCGCGCACACCAGGGCCCAGCGGCCCGTCAAACCAAGATCCATCGCTCACCCCTGAAAAGAAAACGGCCCTGCATGGGCAGGGCCGGATGATGGCGCCAACGCTGGCGGTCAGCGCAGGAACTTGCCGTCGGCAATGATGGACACGTCGGTGAACTCCAAGCCGAAGTGGTCCTTCTCGGTGTAGCGCACCTGCAGGCCGCCAAGGTCAAAGCGGCCGCCTTCCAGGGCCTTGACGAGGTTGTCACGCGAGACGTCCTTGGGCACGCGCTTGAGCGCCTCCACCACCAGGCGTGCGGCTGCAAAGCCCTCGACATGGGCCGAGGTCAGCTCGGTACGGCCGCTGGCCTTGGCGAGGTTGAGCGCCTCCCGCACCATCGGGTTGTTGGAAGAGCGCTCATAAGGCATCACCTGGGTCACGATGACGCCGCGCGCCTGGTCACCCAGGGACTTCACGAACTCGGCGGTCGCGTTGTTGGACAGTGTGGCCACGTGGGCCGTGGAGCCGGCCGCGCGCAGCGCCTGCACGCCTTCCGCCACGGCATAGCCGGGGCCGATCAGCACCACGGCCTCGATGCCGGCCTTGGCCACGGCCTGCATCATGGGAGCGAGATTGGGTTTGGCGCGGTCGTAGCTCAGGTTCGAGAGCACGCGCAGGCCAACGGCTTCCAGGCCCTTGATGGCGCCCATGCCGGCGTCGGTGCCAAACACGTCATTGCTCTTGATGATGGTGATGCGCTTGACGCCGGTCTGCGCCAGATGGCGCACGGCGCGCTCGGCCTCCAGCTGGAAGCTGGCGCGCAGGTTGAAGACATTGGGCTGCACCGGGTAGCGCAAGCTCATGGCGCCGGAGACTGGCGCGATCAGCGCCATGCGCGCTTGGGTGGCGATGGGCACCAGCGCTTCGGACTGTGCCGTGCCGCGGGGGAGCATGAAGGCCAAGACGCCCTGGGCCGCGAGGTTCTTGCCATGCTGCGCCGTGAGCGCGGCGTCGTACTTGTCGTCCAGCGCCACCAGCTCCAGCTGCTGGCCACGCACACCGCCCTGGGCGTTGACGGCCTCGAAGCACAGGCGCGCGCCGTCGGCACTTTCCTGCGTGAGTGCACTGACCGGGCCGGTGAAGCCCGCGATCATCCCGAAGCGCAGCACGGACTGCGCCTGGGCAGGGTTCCACCAACCGAGGGTCGACGCTGCGCCCAGGGTCCCTCCCAGTGAACGCAAGCAATTCCGTCGATCCATACGATCCCCTTCCTCGGCATGTTCTTGAGCGCGCGAATTTTGATCGCGCACCCAGCCCTGTAGCTGCTGCTTCCACTTGGTGTTAACCCGAGCAACGGATGTGGCGTGCCGGGCATGCGGCAAAACGCACAGCGGCCTAAACTCGCCTCGCATGTCGCCCAGCACACCGCTGCCGCCCGCACCTGCTTCGCCTCCGGCCAAGCGGTGGCTGGGTGTGCGAGGCAATTCCCTGCGCTTTGCCGTGCTGCTTGCGCTGGCCGTGGGCCTGCTGCTGCCCACGGCGGCCGTCCTGGTCTACGACGGCCAGAAGACGCGCCGCGCAGTGATGGAAGACCTGCAGCGCGACCTGAGCCACACGCTGGCCATCATGTCGCTGTCGCTGGCCGAACCGGTCTGGCAGGTGGCCCCCGAGCTGGCCTTGCCGATGGTGAACGCCCAGGTCGAAGACCCGCGCTTTGTGGTCGTGACCGTGGTGGACCCTCACGCGACACAGCCCTTCCTCGTCTACGAGCGCAAGCACGAGGAGAGCGAAGACGAGCTGACGCTGACCGACAGCCGTCCCATTCGCCGCGATGGCCGTGAGATTGCTCGCCTGAAGATCAGCATGAGCGCCCTGCCCTTGCTGCGTGCCAAGCAGGAGGAGCAGCTGTGGGCGTTGATGCGCAGCTCGGTGATGCTGGTGCTGTCGGCCAGCTTGATCCTGTGGGTGATGCAGGTGCTGGTGCTGCGGCCCACGGCTCGCCTGACCAATGACGCCGAACTGCTGGCCTCGGGCCAGTTGGACCGACCGCTGGAGATGAGCGGCGGTGCCGATGAGCTGACGCGCGTGGCCAGTGCCATGGAGCGCATGCGCCTGGCGCTGCTGTCGGCCTTCGAGGCCCTGCGCCGCCAGAACTTGAGCCTGGAGGCCACGGTGGCCCAGCGCACCTCGGAGCTGACGCAAAGCAACGAGGAGCTGTCCCGCGCGCTGGCCACGCTGCAGACGGCGCAGCGTGAGCTGGTGGAGTCTGAAAAACTGGCCTCGCTGGGTCGCTTGGTGGCCGGCATGGCTCACGAGCTGAACACGCCCCTGGGCAATGCACTCACCGTGGTGACGGCGCTGGAAGACCGCTACAAGGAGCTGGAGCGCATGCTCAGCGGCGGCGGCTCACTGCGCCGCAGCGTGCTGGAAGACCTGGTGCGGGATTCACGCCACGGGCAGGACATCCTGCACCGCAACGTGCAAAAGGCCGCAGACCTGGTGCGCGACTTCAAGCAGGTCGCCATCGACCAGACCACCGACCAGCGCCGGGCCTTCGATCTGGCGCAGGTGATCGAGGACGTGCTGGTGATGGTCGAGCCCCGCTTCAAGCACACGCCCTACGTCATCAAAACCGAGCTGGAGGCTGGCCTGCACATGGACAGCTTCCCGGGCTCGCTCGGTCAGGTGTTGACCAATTTGTTGATGAACACCCTGGTCCACGCCTTTGACGGCCGCGCGGACGGCACGGTGCGTGTGATGTGCCGGGCGGTGAGCAGCCTGGAGGTGGAGCTTCAGGTGATCGACGACGGCCGGGGCATGGACGAAAACGTCAGGCGCCGGATCTTCGACCCCTTCTTCACGACCAAGCTCGGCACAGGCGGCTCGGGCCTCGGGATGCACATCGTCCATAACATCGTCACCAATGTGCTCGGTGGCGTGATCGACGTGCGGTCCACACCGGGCCAGGGGACGTGCATGACGATCAGGCTGCCCTCGGTAGCCCCGTATCGCACCGGTTCAGACCGCCCCGAGGCGGTCTGAAACTGACCGGCTTACTGCGAGGCCGCAGAAGCCGGCGTGGCAGCAGCCTCAGCCGCCGAGGCGGCAGGCGCTGCGGGGGTGCTGGCCGCCTCGTGCGCCGGGGCGGTGACATCGTGCTTCTCGCCAGACATGTCGACGTTGGCCCCGCCTTTCATCAGCATGAAGATGGCCAGGGCGGCGAAGACGGCGAAGGCGGCAAGGAGCTTCCACATGGTCGTGAGGGGGCAGGAGTCAATCGAAGGCACGCAGTGTGCCCAGCCAGACTGACGTGCACCTGAAGCAAGCCCAGCTAGGCTGCCGCGCCGGCTTGGAAGCACGCATGAAAAAGGCCGGCGCTAGGCCGGCCTCTTCAGGCGCCCGGTCAGCCAGGCCGACACGGGCTTGTGGGTCATGCGCCGCTCAGTCGCGGGCGTAGATGTCCACGTCCTTGGTTTCCTTGACGAACAGCATGCCGATGACAAAGCTCATCGCAGCCACGCCAATGGGGTACCAGAGGCCGTAGTAGATGTTGCCGTTCTGCGCCACCATCGCGAAGGTGATGGAGGGCAGCATGCCACCGAACCAGCCATTGCCGATGTGGTACGGCAGGCTCATCGAGGTGTAGCGGATGCGGGTCGGGAAGAGTTCGACCAGCATGGCCGCGATCGGGCCGTAGACCATGGTCACGAAGAGGACCAGGATCACCAGGATGCCGACGACCTTGACTTGGTCAACGCCAGCGGGGTCAGCCTTGGCCGGATAGCCAGCCGCCTTGAGCGCGTCAGCCAGATCCTTCTTAAAGGCGGCAATACCCTTGGCCGAAGCTTCGTCGAACTTGTGCTCGGTCAGCTTGGTGGCGTTCAGGCTCGAGATGGTCTTGTCACCCACAGAGACCACGGCAACCGCGGCGGAGGCGTCATGGACGGTCTCGTAGCTGGCGGCCGACAGGGCCAGGGCGCGCTTGGCGATATCGCAGGAACTGGTGAAGTCCACTTCCCGAGCGATCGGGCTGCCCTGGAACGAGCAGGTGGCGGTGTTCACGGTCAACTTGATCTGCGCGGAGGCCTGAGCCTTGGCAAGCGCCGGGTTGGCGGCTTCCGTCAGCATCTTGAACAGCGGCTGGTAGGTCAGCACGGCCAGCAGCAGGCCGGCCATGATGATGGGCTTGCGGCCGATCTTGTCAGACAGGGTGCCGAACACGACGAAGAAGGGCGTGCCGATGATCAGCGAGACCGCGATCATGATGTTGGCCGCCGAGGCATCGACCTTGAGCACCGAGGTCAGGAAGAACAGCGCATAGAACTGGCCCGTGTACCAGACCACGCCTTGACCGGCGACCAGACCGAACAGGGCCAGCAGCACGATCTTCATGTTCTTCCACTGGCCGAAGGACTCGGACAGCGGGGCCTTGGAGGTCTTGCCCTCGGACTTCATCTTCTGGAAGGCCGGCGATTCATTCATCGACAGGCGGATCCAGACGCTGATGCCCAGCAGGAAGATCGAGACCAGGAAAGGCACGCGCCAGCCCCATTCGGCGAAGTCCTTCTCGCCCAGATAAGTCCGGGTACCGAGAATGACCATCAGCGACAGGAACAGGCCCAGGGTCGCGGTGGTTTGGATCCACGAGGTGTAGGCACCACGCTTGCCTTGCGGCGCATGCTCGGCCACGTAGGTGGCAGCACCACCGTACTCGCCGCCCAGGGCCAGGCCCTGCAGCAGACGCAGGCCGATCAGGATGACCGGGGCCGCGGCGCCGATGGTGGCGTAGGTGGGCAGGATGCCGACGATGAAGGTCGACAAGCCCATGATCAAGATGGTGACCAGGAAGGTGTACTTCCGGCCGATCATGTCGCCGAGGCGGCCAAACACCAAGGCGCCGAAGGGGCGCACGATGAAGCCGGCGGCGAAAGCCATCAGCGAGGCGATGAAAGCCGCGCCAGGCTCAAGACCCGCGAAAAACTGCTTCGCAATGATGGCGGCCAACGAGCCGTAGAGATAGAAGTCGTACCACTCGAACACCGTGCCCAGCGACGAGGCGAAGATAACCTTCTTCTCGGCGGCGGTCATGGGTGCGGCGGCCGAACCAGCGGTTGCAGTTGCCATAGATGTCTCCATGAGTTGTCGAGCCACCCATCCCCGGGCCGCTCTCGTGTGCACTATTCACAGTCGCTCTGACCGGCTTCTGACAGCTGACTGAACCCAAACTGACAAATTCAGCACGAACCCGCAGTGGACGTTTCTCATTGCGAGAGCCGATGGGGGCTCAAGGGAAAGTCCTCAGCCGCAGCGATGAGCCTTTGTCAGGTTTGGCAAGGTCTGGCCCCGAGGCTATGCACTTGCCCGCCGAGCGCAGCTAGCAGAGAGGTTCGGCGGCCCCGGCATCTGGCTCCAGCCAGCGCCCCTCGCGCTGCAATTGCGCGCGGCGTGGCGGCAAGCCCTTCAGGATGTGCTGCTTGTCGGCATCGTCGGCATCGCGCCAGCGGGCGATTTCTTCCAGGCTGCGGGCGCAGCCACGGCACCAGCCCAGCCGCTCATCCATCCGGCACACCCGCGTGCAGGGCGACAGCAGCACGGGCGAGCTCACGGCGGGCAGACCTCGACGATGGGCGCTTGGGTCAGGCGCGCGAGGTCGTCCGGCCGCACCGGGAATACACCATTGGGGTGGCCGGCAGCGGCCCAGACCAGGGCAAAGCGAAACAGCCCACGGTCCAGGTACAGGCGTGGCTCGGGCAACCCTGCGGCGGGCGCAAAGCCGAGCGGCGAGACGCCGCCGATGGAAAAGCCGGGGCGGGCCTTGACGAAGTCGGCGTCGGCACGCGCCAGCGGACCCGTCAGTTGCTTGAGGCTGGGCTCGTGGATGCGTCGGTCGCCGGGTGCGATGACGAGGATGGCGCTGTCGTCAGCCTTGGAGCGAAACACCACCGACTTGGCGATCTGCCCCAATTCGACCCCCAAGGCGTCGGCGGCCTCCTGCGCCGTGCGGGCCGAGGCCGTGAGCCAGCGCGGCGGCTCCGGGTGCGCCAGCGCCTGCAAGGCCGCGGTGACGCGAGCAAAGCCGTCGGAACTGGGTACGGCGTCGGGCACAGGCTTGGGTACCACGTTGGGTGATGCGTCGTTCATCGCGTGTTGGTGGCCGCCTCGGGCGGCTTGGCGGCGGTCACGCCTTGGTCTGTCCCTGGCTCCAGCGGCGTGAAGAGTGGCGAGGCCACCCGCACGGGCAGCACGTCGAGCCGCACGTTGAGCACGGTGTATTCCTCGCTGCCTTGGCCGCCGTAGTACCAGCCGACGGTGCCCGGCCCTTTGTAAAGCCGGAACTCGAAGCCGAGGCTGGGCGCAGGATCCTCGGCGCGCGGGCGGGCACGGAAGGCCAGGCCGCGCAGCTCGGGCGCCGCGCTTTCGATCAGGCGCGCCATCACATTCAGCAAGGTCTGGTCGCCAAGCATGTCGAGGTAGTAGGGCTCGTTGCGGTAGTAGGGCTTGAAGTCCGGCGCCGCAGGGTCGATGCGCGGCTCAGCCAGCTTGCGTGCGGACGGCGTGATGGCGCCGGTGCCAAGGTCGAGCCGGTCGCCGTGGTCCAGGTAGCTGAGGCGGACGCCCTGCAAATTGAAGGCGGGCAGCCGCGCGTCCGAGCGGGCCTCACGCAAGTCCACCAGCACCACGCCCTTGCCGCCGATCGCCTCCACCTGGTCACCCTTGACGACGATGGCCGAGTTCTCTTCCACGCCAAGGCCCAGCGGGTAGCCCAGGGCCCGCATCGCCGGGAGGATGCGCCCGATGCGGCCGCGCTTGAGGAAATGCTGGTCCACAAACAGCTGCGGCGGCACAAAGCCGAGGCCCCGGTCGAACTCCTTGCCCTCGCGCCAGAGGCCTTTGAGGATCATGTGGTTGTCCGGCGCATCACGGAACATGCTGCGGCTCATGATCGCCGCGCCGGCCGACGTGCCGGCCACCACACCGCCCTTGGCAAACACCTCGCGCACCGCGCGCAGCAGGGGCGTCTCCTGACCGCCGGGCATCAGGGTGTCGACGATGTACTCTTGCGAGCCGCCCGAGAAGAAAACACCGCGCGCGCGGCGCACCGTGTCGATCAGCGCGGGGTCACTGACGCGCGCTGCCGGGTCCGAGTTGGGCAACTTGGGCGCAACGGGGATGACGTCGGCCACGGCCCCGCGGCGAGCCAACGCGGCGGCGATGGTGGCGGCACTGCGCTCCGGGTTGCCGGCGGCAGTGGCAAACACGGCGATGTGGGCGCCGGGGCCGCCTGCTTCGTCGACGATGCGCTGCCAGACCTCGTCGTTGTCGAGCCGCAAGGCACCGCCGATGGCAATGGCCGTCTGACCCGCAGCCACCCCGGTGGCGAGAACCCCCGCAAACCCCAGCAACGCTCGCAGGGCGCCAGGCAGCCTCATGGCTGTGCTCCTGCCGCAGAGGCGGCCGGCACCGGCCATTGGCCGTACAGCGGCCTGGGCAGGCGCACGGGCGAGATGTCCAGGTAGAGATTGGTGACCGTGTACTGCTCGCCCCCAAACTCCTCGGTGCTCCAGCCCAGGCTGTCGGAGCCCTTGTAGAGACGGAACAGGAAGCCCAGCTCGGCCAACGGATCGCCGGCCCGGGGCACAACGTCGAAGGCCAGGCCCTGCACCTCGGTCCGGCTGCTGTCGATCAAGCGGCTCATGGCGTTGGAGATGGTTGAGTCGCCCAGCATGTCGAGGTGGAAGACCTCGTCGGTGTAGTAAGGCCGGAAGCTCGGCGACTCATGGTCATGCAGGTCACCCCGCAGCTTGAAGGGCGCGGGCGTGACGCTACGGGCACGCAGGTGGTAACGGTCGCCATGCTCCAGGTAGGACAGACGCGCGCCGGTGACGTTGAAGG
>CALMQC010000243.1 GCA_937871895.1 uncultured Roseateles sp.
GGCGAGCCGCTCGACGACTTGCAGCGTGCCAACCTGCGCGAGATCCGCCGCGCCTGGCGCTCGGCCAATGCGCTGCCCGCGAGCCTGGTGTCGGCCAAGACCCTGGCCAACGCGCGCTGCGAGCACGCCTGGCGCACGCAGCGCCCCGCGAACGACTGGGCCGGCTTTGCGCCCAACTTGCGCGAGGTGCTGGCGCTGGCGCGGCAGGAGGCCGAATGCCTGTCGCAAAGCAGCGGGCTCTCGAAGTACGACGCCTTGCTGGACCTGTACGAGCCTGGTATGCGCAGCGCCGAGGTGGCGCGTGTGTTTGGCGAGTTGCGCCGCTGGCTGCCGGGCTTGATCCGCGACGTGGTGGCCCGCCAGGCGAGTGAGACCGTGGTGCAGCCGGTCGGCCCCTTTGCCGTGGACGCGCAAAAGGCGTTGGGCGGTGACGTGATGGCGCTGCTGGGCTTCAACTTCGACGCCGGCCGGCTTGACGTCAGCACGCACCCTTTCTGCGGCGGCGTGCCCGAGGACGTGCGCATGACCACGCGCTACCGCGAGGGTGACCTGCTGCAGGCTTTGATGGGCACCATCCACGAGACCGGGCACGGCCGCTACGAGCAAGGCCTGCCGCGCGAGCTGCTGGGGCAGCCCGTGGCGCGCGCGCGCTCAATGGGCCTGCACGAGAGCCAGAGCCTCAGCTTCGAGATGCAGCTGGGCAGCCACCCAGCCTTTGCCGGCTTGCTGGCGCCACTGCTGGTCAAGCACTTCGGCGATCAGCCGGCCTTCGAGCCCGGCAACCTGCACCGCCTGCTGACGCGCGTGAGCCCGGGGCTGATCCGCGTCGAGGCCGATGAGGTGACCTACCCGGCCCACGTGATCCTGCGCTTCTAGATCGAGCGTGCCTTGATCGAGGGCGAGGCCGAGGTGGACGACCTGCCCGCGCTGTGGGACGCCGGCATGCAGGCGCTGCTGGGCCTGGACACGCGCGGCAATTTCAAGGATGGCCCCATGCAGGACATCCACTGGCCCAGCGGCGCGTTTGGCTACTTCCCCTGCTACACGCTCGGGGCCATGTACGCCGCCCAGTGGTTTGCGGCGATGCGGCGTGAGCGGCCGGGCCTGGATGCCGACATCGCCGGTGGGCATTTGAACGTCGTGTTCGACTGGCTCTCAAGCCACATCTGGCAGGCGGCCAGCCGCTACGAGACGCCGGAGCTGGTGCAGCGCGCCAG
>CALMQC010000244.1 GCA_937871895.1 uncultured Roseateles sp.
GGACGGCGGCGCCGGTGGCGGCGTCCACCACCTGCAGCGTGGCGCCGGGCGTGTAGCTGTCGGCCGCGTCGTAGCCGGTGACTGCATCGCGCAGCACGGCCACCTTTTGGGCGGTGGGCAAGTAGCCGAACTGGTCCACCACGATGTAGGGCGCGATGCCGGTGGTGGCGGCAGGTGAGGGTGCGGGCGCTGGGGCTGGCGAAGGTGCTGGTGCAGGAGCTGGTGCAGGAGCTGGTGCGGGGGCAGGCGCCGGTGCGGGGGCGGGTGCTGGAGTCGGGGCCGGTGCCGGCGCTGGTGCCGCAGCGCTACCGCCACCGCCTCCACCACAGGCGGCGACCACCCCAACCGTCAGCGAGAGCATCCATGAAGCCGCGCGGTTGCGCCGGGGCCTTGGTGCGGGTGCGGGGCTGGCCGGGCGGATGGGGCGGGTGAGCTTCATGGGCACTTCGAGTCTCAGCAGGCGCGCCTCAGCCGGCGCTGCGGAATTCTCGGCGCCGGTCTTTAGCCCACTCCTCTGGGTTGGCCCTGATTTAGGACCGCGCAGGCGCCTAGCTGGCCGGCTGTCCGTCGCCAGGTGCCCAGCCGGGCAAGTTCACGTAGTAGCGCGTGGAGCGGCCGCCGCCGACTTGCGCGAGCAGGCCTTGGGCCTGCAGGTCGATCAGCTCGCGCGAGGCGGTGGCGCGGGACGTGGACGTGAGGCTTTCATACTTGCGAGTGCTCATGCCGCCCTCGAAGCCGCCGGGCCCGGCGTTCAGCAGTACGTTCATGACCTTGCGCTGTCGCTCGTTCAAGGCTTTGTCGCGATGCTCCAGCCAGAAGCGCGAGGTGGCGAGCGTGTCGTTGACGACCTGGGAGGCGGCCTCACACGCCGCTTGCATCTGGGCCACAAACCAGCAGACCCAATCGGTGGCGTCCAGGCTGCCGTGCTGGGCTTTTTCAAGCTCGGCGTAGTAGTCGCTGCGGCGCTCCAGCAGGCGCTGCGAGGTGCGGAAGAGGCGGCTCACCTCACCGCTGTCGCGGGCCAGCAGCAGGTCCACCAACACACGGCCTACGCGGCCATTGCCGTCCTCGAAGGGGTGGATGGTCTCAAACCACAGATGGGCGAGCGCGGCGCGAACCAGGGTGTCGGGCTCGGTGCCCAGGTTGAACCAGTCGATCAGCCTCGCCATCTCGTGCGGCACGCGGGCGGAGGGCGGCGCCTCGTAGTGGACGGCCTCGCGGCCTATGCGGCCGCTGACGATCTGCATGGGCTCGGCATGCGTGCGGTAGCTGCCAACGGCAATGCGCGTCATGCCCGAATAGCCGGTCGGGAAGAGGGCGGCTTGCCAAGCGTAGAGGCGCTCGTGGGTCAGGGCGTCTTGGCAGCGGCTGACGGCGTCGTCCATGGCGTCGAGTAGACCCTCGACGTGGCGCGGGGCGGCTGGGCCTACGGCCTGCCCGGTGCCAAGGCGGCGCGCGACGGAGCTGCGCACGCTGGCGAGGTCCAGCCGCTCGCCTTCGATGGCCGCAGTGGCCATGGCCTCTTGGCTCCAGGCTTCCGCTGTCAGCGCAAGGCGCTGCTCGAAGCCGAGCACCGCGAGCTGGCCTTCCACCACGCCTTGGGCACGCCGCGCCTTGGCCAGCGCGTCGTTGACCCGAGCCGTGTCGTAGTGCCATTGGGGCCAGTCTGGCTGCTGCCAAACGTAGCGAGGGTTGTCGGGCATGCAGCGATTATGGGCCTTATTCGACTCAAAATGTGAGTCGAATAAGGCCGGCAATCGACTCAAGCCGGCGGAGGCGGGGCTAGGGCCTGTTAACACTACGGCAATGGGTCGCGTTGTGATCAAAACAGACGCAGGCAAGGCGCAAACCGCAAGTCGGGGTGGGCCCCGACGAGGATTTGCAACGCCGCCTGCGGCTGTTTTGACCACAACCCTCCGGGAAGGCCCGCCGCAAGGGGCCACTCGGCGTTGCGCCTCTGGCCCGCACGCCAGTGCGGGCGGCGAGCCGCGCCTTGA
>CALMQC010000245.1 GCA_937871895.1 uncultured Roseateles sp.
ATCGGCCTCGTGGTCTTCCTGGTGCTCGTCGTGCTGTTCATCTGGGCGTACTTCCGCGAGTGGAAGATGTCGGTCGCCGCCATCGTGGCGCTCGCCCACGACATCGTCATCACGGTCGGTGTCTACGCCCTCTCCGGCTTCGAGGTCACGCCCGCGACGGTCACCGGCATCCTGACCATCCTGCCCAATGGGCGTTTGTTCTGCGACTCGCTGCGCACCGGCCGCGAGCTGAACCTGACCGACCGCGACTACTTCCGCCGCGCGCTGGACGCGCCTGCGGGCGTCGTGCTCGAAGCCGCCTTCGGCCGCCTGACGGGCCGCGCAGTGATGCAGGTGGCCTACCCGGCCCGTGATGCAACGGGCGCCCTGCGTTTTGTGCTGCTGGCCTCGCTGGACCTGGCCAAGGCCTTGAACTTGGACGACCGGCGCGTGCCCGGCGGCCGCATGGTGATGCTGGACGACAAAGGCACCGTGCTGGCCGTGTTTTCCGGCGGCGACGCCGATCTGGCCAAGGGCGCGTCGGTCGTGGGCACCCAGTTGTGGCAGTTCGCCTCGGCCTCGCACGAGGCCGGCACCGCAGAGCTGCGCATGCCCGACGGGCGGCTCTACACCTGGGCCCGCGCCGACACCTCGGCGCTGGCTGCGGCGGGCGTGCATATCCTGGCCGGTGCCCCCAATGACGCGCTGCTGGCCGCAGCCAACCGCCGCTTCATGCGCGAGCTGGGCTGGATGCTGCTGGCCGCCGGTTTGCTCTTCCTGATCGTCTGGCGCCTCAGCGAACGCACCATCCGCCGCCCGATCTCACGCATGAGCGACATGGCAGGGCGCCTGCACGCCGGTGACCTGGCCGCGCGCATCGAGCCGCCACTGCCCGGCGGCGAGCTGGGCAGCCTGATGGCAGCGCTTAACCAGGCGGCCGAGTCGCTGCAGACGCAGCGCGCCGACATCGAGCGCCTCAATGCCCAACTGCTGCAGTCGCAGCGCCTGGAGGCCATCGGCCAACTGACAGGCGGCGTGGCGCACGACTTCAACAACCTGCTCACCGTCGTGCTGGGCAATGCCGACCTGCTGCTGGAAGCCTGCGCCAAGGACCCGGACCGGCGCCACATGGTGCAGACCATCATCGATGCGGCCGAGCGTGGTGCCTCACTGACCAAGCACCTGCTGGCCTTCGCGCGCAAGCAGCCGCTGGCCCCGAGTGACGTGGACGTGAACCAGCGCCTGGCCGCGCTGGACCCGATGCTGCGCAGCTCACTGGGCGAGCATGTCGAGATCGAACTTGTGCGCGGCGCCGGGCTGTGGTGGGCGACGGTCGATGCCACCCAGCTTGAGAACGCCCTGCTCAACCTGTGCCTGAACGCGCGTGACGCCATGCCCGCTGGCGGCCGCCTCACCATCGAAACCGCCAACGCCTCGCTCGACACCCGCTATGCCGAGCAACACCCCGAGGTGAAACCCGGGCAGTACGTGATGATGGCCGTGTCCGACACCGGCAGCGGCATCCCGGCCCACGTGCTGTCTCGCGTGTTCGAGCCCTTCACCACCAAGGAAAAGGGCAAGGGCACGGGCCTGGGGCTGGCCATGGTCTATGGCTTCGTCAAGCAGTCCAGCGGCCACATCAGCATCTACTCCGAGCCCGGGCATGGCACCACGGTCAAGCTCTACCTGCCGCGCGCCAGCGGCACGCGCGGCAGCCAGCCTGAGCTGCCGGTGCAAGGCCATGTGCGCGGTGGCTTTGAGACCGTGCTGGTGGTGGAGGACGACGAGCCCGTGCGCCGCCTGGCCTGCCTGGAGTTGCGCGCGCTGGGCTACGACGTGCTGGAGGCCGGCCGCGGCAGCGAAGCCCTGGCCCTGCTGGACAGCGGCTGCCCGGTGGACCTGCTCTTCACCGATGTGGTGATGCCGGGCGGCATGTCGGGCCGCCAACTGGCGGAGGC
>CALMQC010000246.1 GCA_937871895.1 uncultured Roseateles sp.
CGGCCGACCGCGCCACCATCGAGGAAGAGCACGCCCTGGAGCTGCGCACCCGCGACCGTGAGCGCAAGTTGCTCAAGAAGGTCGTGCAGTCGCTGGCCCGCCTCGACAGCGGCGACTACGGCTACTGCGACGAAACCGGTGAGCCCATCGGCGTTCCGCGCCTGATCGCCCGGCCGACGGCCACCTTGAGTCTCGAAGCCCAGCAGCGCCGCGAGCTGAAGCAGAAGATGTTCGGGGACTGAGCCCTCCTACCCTTCTCGCCTGACGCGGCATGGCCGACCCCAAGTCCGACCCCAAAGAAGGCGACACCTTCTTCCGCAGGGTCGCGCGCTTTGTTTCGAACCCAACCACGGATTGGGCGGAGATCAACTCCCGCCAGGACGACCCCGAGGCGGACCTTGCCAAGGCCGAGCTCAAGGCCATGGTCGAGCGCAAGCGCCGCAATGACTTTGTCCGCAAGCGCGAGCTCGACATGCTGCGCCGCATCCGGCGCGAGGGCCTGAGCCCCGACCAGCTTGCTGCGCTCGGCAGCGCGCCCAACTCCTCCAAGCTCGACGACGGCGAGCGCGCCAGCGAGCCCAATTCGAAGATGGATCTGGGCGTCAAGGCCAAGATCGACGAGATCGAGCAGCAGATGGTGGGCGAGAGCTTTGCCACCACGCAGGCGGTGGGCGGCTCGGACAAGATCAACAGCTTCTTCAATGCCAACACGCGGCCTTCGGCCTTTGCGCCGCAGGCCGCCGACGTGCCTCGCACCGAGCCCAAGCGGGGCCGCGTGACCGACTTCGCCAGTGCCGAGGAGTCCGAGCGTCTGTCGGTGCCGCCGCCGCCCGCTGCCGTCACCATGGCCAGCGGCATGGCCCCACTGTCTGATGCGCCGCCGAGCCGGCTGCCCGAACTGCCGCCGCTGGAGATGTCGCTCAGCTTTGCGCCGGTGGCCAGCGCGCCGCCAAATGGCCTTGCTGCGGCTGCGGCTCCGGCCGCTGCGCCTGCCGAGGCCATGGAGGTGCAGGAGGTCGTCCACGACCCGGAGCTCGACGAGGCAGTGATCGCTTTTGCCAATGCCGACTACGAGACCAGCGAGCGGTCCTTGACCGACTTGGTCAAGCCCGGTGGCGGCCGCCACGAGCATGCCGAAACCTGGCTGGTGCTGTTTGACCACTACCGGGCCACGGGGGCGCAGGGGCGCTTCGAGGCGCTGGCGGTCGAGTACGCCCAGCAGTTCCACCTCTCGTCGCCGCAGTGGTTCTCGATGCCCAAGCTGGTGGCAGAGACCATGCCCACCACCCGGGCCAGCAGTGCGGCCGGCGCCGCGCCGGCCAGCAATGCGGGCTGGACCGCCCCTGCCACCGTGACGCTTGAAGACGTGGAGCTGCTGCGCAAGCGCACCGAGAGCCTGCCGTTGCCCTGGGTGTTCGAGTGGTCGGCATTCGCTTACGTCGAGCCCGAGGCCGTCGAGCCCCTCAAGGCGCTGCTGCGCGGCTGGGCCAACCAGGCCATCGACCAGACCTGGTTGGGTGGCGAGACCTTGCTGCGTCGCCTCCAGACTCTGACGCCCGTGGGTGACCGCGAAGTGGATCCGGCGCTGTGGATGCTGCGCCTGGAGGCGCTGCGCGTGGCCAACCGGCCCGACCACTTCGATGAGACGGCCATCGACTACTGCGTGACCTACGAGGTCTCGCCGCCGTCGTGGGAACGCGTCAAGTGCCGCGTGCGGGTCAGCGGCTCGGGCCAGACCATGGCGCCCGTCAGCACCATGCAGTCAAGCGAGCTGCACAGCACCCACTTCGCCGAGACTTCGGTGGGCGAGGGCGGTGCCCCGACCGTGGCGCACCTGGAGTTGCGCGGCCAATTGGCGGGCGACATCTCCGAACTGCTCAAGAGCTTGATGAGCGAGGTCGGCGATGCCAGCCTCATCAGCATCTCGTGCGACAAGCTGATCCGGCTCGACTTCATGGCCGCCGGCGACCTGCTCAACTGGGTCTTCTCGCGCCGCAGCGAGAACCGTGCCGTGCAGTTCGTTGACGCACATCGCCTGGTGGCCTTGTTCTTTGGCGCCATGGGCATCAACGAGCAGGCTCGCGTCAAAGTCAGAATTAATTGACCCACCCCCGGAGCGCTGACGCGCTTCCCCCTCAAGGGGGCGCCGTGAGTGGCCCGGCAAAGCCGGTTCCACCACGGCCGCTGGAAGAGCAGCCGCGCTTCGCCGGCTGACTTGTGTCTGCGGCCATCGGCCCCAACTGTCCGCAATGAACTCTGAATCAACATCGGCCGTCTATCACGGCACCACCATCGTCTCCGTGCGGCGGCAGACGCCGACCGGCT
>CALMQC010000247.1 GCA_937871895.1 uncultured Roseateles sp.
GACCTCTGTATCGAACTGCTGCAAGCACGAGAGGGCAGCAGCGATGGCGGTCGGCTCTGGGATGAAATCCTGGCGGTCGAGCCGGACGTGGAAAAGGACAACCTGCTTGAACTGCTGCAGAACGTTCTGGGCATCGAGGACTACCTGATCCCTGCTATTGGCGAAAAACTGCAACAGACGGAATTCGATGTGCTCTTCCTGACAGGCATCGGAGAAGTCTTTCCCTACATCCGGTCGCACAACGTGCTCAACAACCTGCAAAGCACCGCGAAAGACAAGCCCACCGTGATGTTCTTTCCTGGCGAGTACCGCCATTCGCTAGAGCAAGGGGCTTCGCTGGAGCTGTTCGGACTGTTGCACGACGACAAGTACTACCGCGCATTCAACATCTACGAGACACAGGTTTGAGGAGGGACCCCATGGAACTCAACCGCATTTTCAAGCAGCCCGTCAGTCGCCCCATAGAAGGCGTCATCAAGGCCGACGACGAGTCGAGCCTGTACGTGGAGCTGAACGAGTACGTGCTGACAGACGAGGTCGCCAAGCGGCTCGAACACTTCCTCGATGCCTACAACGATTACCACGGCGCGAACGGCGTCTGGGTCTCCGGCTTCTTCGGTTCGGGTAAGTCGCACCTCTTGAAGATGCTGGCCTTGATCATGGAGAACCGCAGCGTCGATGGCAGCACAGCGCTCGACATCTTCTTGCCCAAAATTCCCAAGGAAGACGAACTGCTGCGCGCCGCCCTGAAAAAGGCCGTGGCCATCCCTTCGAAGAGCATTCTGTTCAACATCGACCAGAAGGCCGACATCATCAGCAAGAGCCAGACGGACGCCCTGCTTTCGGTGTTCGTGAAGGTCTTCAATGAGATGTGCGGCTACTTCGGCAAGCAGGGCTACATCGCTCACTTCGAACGAGATCTCGACAGCCGGAACCAGCTAGAGGCCTTCAAGGCCAGCTACCAGCAGCACGCCAACAAGCCCTGGGAGCGAGGCCGAGAACAGGCCTTGCTGGAGTCCGGCAACATCGCCCGCGCCTACGCGGAAATCACAGGTGAAGACTCGGCACTGGCCAAAGGCATCCTGGACAAGTACCGCGCGCAGTACAGCGTCTCCATCGAGGACTTCAGCGAACAGGTGAAAGCCTGGCTGGACAAGAAACCGGCCAACTTCCGCCTGAACTTCTTCGTGGACGAGGTGGGGCAGTACATCGCCGACAACACCAAGCTGATGACCAACCTGCAGACGGTCGCTGAGAGCTTGGCTACCAAATGCCAAGGCCGCGCCTGGATCATCGTCACCGCCCAGGAGGACATGAATTCCGTCCTGGGCGACATGAACAAGCAGCAAAGCAACGACTTCTCAAAGATCCAAGCTCGCTTCGCCAACCGCCTCAAGCTCACCAGCGCTGACGTGGCCGAGGTCATCCAGAAGCGCCTGCTCACCAAGAACGAAACCGGTGTTGCGCTGCTGGCCACCACGTACGAGCAGCAGTTCAACAATTTCAAGACGCTATTCGAATTCGCTGACGGAGGTAAGCAGTACACGAACTTCCGCGATGCGGAGCACTTCACCTACTGCTACCCCTTCGTTCCCTACCAGTTCCCTCTGTTCCAGGCGGCCATTCGGGGCCTCTCGCAGCACAACGGCTTTGAGGGAAAGGCCAACTCCGTCGGCGAGCGCTCCATGCTCGGCGTATTCCGGGACGTGGCCATTGCGATTGACAACGAGCCGGTCGGGCAGTTAGCGACCTTCGACCGCATGTTCGAAGGCATCCGTGGCGCGCTCAAAAGCGCCATTCAAAGCGCCATCAACAACGCCGAACGCCACCTGGGCGACGAATACGCCGTGCGCGTGCTCAAGGCGCTCTTCCTGGTCAAGTACGTCAAGGAGTTCAAGGCCACGCTGCGCAACCTGAGCGTGTTGATGCTGGAGCGCTTCGGCGATGACCTTCCGGCCCAGCGCAAGCGTTTGGAGGCTGCACTCAACAAGCTGGAGCAGCAGACCTACATCCAGCGCAACGGCGACCTGTATGAGTACCTGACCGACGAAGAAAAGGACGTCGAAGAGGAAATCAAGGGGACGGAAGTCGAAAGCACGGACATCCTGAAGGAGCTGGAATCGCTGCTTTTCGATGGCGTCATCAAGCAGCGCAAGATCCGCCACAGCAACGGCCAGGACTACGCATACACCCGCAAGATGGATGACCGCGCGCTGAGCCGCGAGCACGAGTTGGCCATCCACATCGTCACGCCGCTTTCGGACAACTTCGACAACACCACCTTGCAGCGCATGCAGAGCATGGGTCGCGACGAGCTGCGTGTCGTGTTGCCAGCTGACGTGCGTTTCATGCAAGACCTGACGATGTACAAGCGCACCGAGAAGTACATCCGCCAGAACAGCAACACCCCGCAAGAGGCCGTCAAACGCATTCTGGATGCCAAGGGCCTCCAGAAGACCGAGCGTTTGAACGACCTGCAAGTGCGCGCC
>CALMQC010000248.1 GCA_937871895.1 uncultured Roseateles sp.
CCAGCACGGACTGCGGCTCAGGTTCGGCGATGGGCGCCACGACCGGCGCGGGCGCGGCGATCACAGGTGCCGGCGCGGCAGGCGTGGCGGCCGCGCCGCTCAGGCTGCGGCCCAATTGCTCGAAGCTGTGCTCCAGCGCATCGGCCTGGTCCTGCAAGGCCTGGACGTCCGCGTGGCCGGCCTGCCCCGCGCGCAGCAGGGCTTCGACACTTGATTCGAGCTGGTGCGCCAACTCGCCCAGGCGCATGGCGCCGGCCAGACGCGCACCGCCCTTGAAGGTGTGCAGAGCGCGCATGGACGCGTCGGAGCGGCCCAGCTCGCCCGGAGCCTCCAGCCAGTCGCGCAGTGCGGCATGCAGCTGGGCCAGCAGGTCCACGCCCTCTTCTTCGAAGATGGGGTAGAGCTCGGGGTCGATCTGGTCGCCGCTCGATGCCTCGGGCGCGGCTTCGGAGGCCGCTTCCGCAGCCGGCTCGAGCGCCACGGCAGCGACGGGCTCACCGGGTTCATCCATGGCCAGGGGCGCATGGAGCGTGGACTCGGGCGCGTCGGCGTCATCGTCCACCGCAGTGGCGGCATCCGCCGTCGGCTCAGGAGTCGGTTCGGTGGACTGCGCGAAGTCACCCAAAGCAGCCGCTTCGGGCGCCAGATCGCCAGCGACCGTGGCCGGGGCTTCATCGAGTGGCACGGCCGTCGTGGCCTGGTGCTCGTCCTCGTCGTGCCCAAAGTCGCGCGGCAGGCCCATCACCGTGCCTGCCTCGGTCTCGGCAGCTTCGGGCGGGTCAAAGGCATTCAGCGCCGCGACGATCTCGGCGTCGTGCGCCTTCAGGAAGCCGGCAGCGAACTGGTGCAGCAGCTGGCGCACGTCCTCGGCGGCGCGCAGGAAGAGCGCCACGGTTTCGGGCTCGAAATACGCGGCTCGCTGCGCGCGCTCCAGTGCATGCTCCAGCGCGCGCGCCAGTTGCGAGAGTTCCTCGTAGCCGACGGTGGCCGCGGCTCCGGCCAGGGCGTGAGCCTGGGCCTCAGGGCCAGTGGGCAGGGGCGTGCCGGGTTCGGCCGCCCAGCCCGCCAGGCCATCCTGCAGGCGCCGCGAGAGCTCGTCGGCCTCGCTGAGGAAGATGTTGAAAAGCGTGGCGCTGATTTCCAGCGGCCCGATGTGCTTGACCTCTTCGACTTCAGGTTCGGGTTCCGCGATGGGCTCAGGGACAGGCTCGGCCGCGCGCTCCGCCGGCGCTTCAGTAACCGCCTCGGCGGCCCGTTCGGCGGCGAGATCGGCGGCGAGATCGACAACCGGCTCGGCGACCAGCTCAGCGACCGGCTCGACAACCGGTACCGCGCTCAAGGCCTCCAGGACCTCGTGCGGCTCGGCGCTGGGTGCATCAGCACCGGCCTCTGCCGCGTCAGGCATGGACAGGCTGGCGATGGCCTCGGCCTCCACTTCGGTGAGCGGCGCACCGGTGGTGCTGCCGCCCAGGTCGAGGTCCAGGCCCAGCGGCGATTCTGTGACGGCTTCGGAAGCAGCGCTGGGCTCGGCCAGCACCATGGGTTCGATGACCTCGGTGTCGCTGAAGGCCTGCGTCTGCGGCGCGGCGCCCGGATGCAAGGCAGAGCGCAGGTCGTCGAGTTCGCCAAGGCTGCCGGCTTCCGTGCCGGCCTCAATCACCTCGATGCCGTCGAAGCTCTCCAGTTCGATCTCAGGCAAGCTGTCCGGCAGTTCGGCCACTGGGGCCTCGGGCTCGATGTCGAGCACGAACTCGGGGGCCAGCGGCGGCGCGGGAGCATCGACTTCGATGACCTGGGGCTCAGGCTGGGCAGCGGGCTCAGTGGCGGCGGCAGTTTCGGCACGAGGCGCAGCCTCGGGCAGAGCTTCAAGCGTGACGTCGAGCGCGGCAGCAGCACCCAGCGGCAGCAGTTCACCGTTCAGGCGCAGCGCATCGGCGCTGGCCCGCAGCGGCGCCGAGGCGGACATGCCGGGCTGCGCGCCGCCAATCTGGGCACGCCAGTGCGCGAGGTAGTCCAGCGCTTCGTGGCTGAAGGCTTGCAGGGAGACGTCGGCCGTTGGCTGCATCTCGGCCAGCCGGCTGTTGTAGAGCTGCTCGCAGGCCCAGGCACCTTCGCCAAAGTCATTGAGCCCGACCATGCGCGAGCTGCCCTTGAGCGTGTGGAAGGCACGGCGAACCACCGTGAGCTGCTCCAGGTCGGCAGGCGCCTCGCGCAGTGCGGTCAGCGCGGTACGTGCGCGCTCGATGACCTCGTCGGCTTCCTCCAGGAAGATTTCGAGCATCTCGGGGTCGTCCACCAGATCGACAGCTTGTTGCGCAGGGGCTGGGGCGGGTGCTGGCGCGGCGACAGGCGCTGCCACGGCCGGCGCAGGGGCTGGCGCACTGGCGGCCAGATCAAGGCTGGGCAGGCCCATGTCGGCCAGGTCGACATGCGGCAAGGCCGGCTCGGGATGCGGGGCGGCTTCGTAGCCGCCATCCAGCGTCTCGACATCGAAGCCGCTGGCAGCGAAGTCGGGCAACTCGACGGCGCCTTCGCGGCGCCCCATCACGGGTTCGAGGCGACCCGAAATCGGGTCGAAACGGAACATGCTCTTGGCCAGATGCGGCTGCACGCTGAGCATGTCGATCAAAAAGCCGAGCGCGCCCAGGTTGGTGGCCAGGCGTTCGAAGGCACCAATGGCGCCCGCGCGTTGGAAGTCGATTTCGGTGTTGGCCAGGCCATCCACCTCATCGCGCATGTGCAGCGCCGCCTGAGCCGCCTGCTCCATGCCGAGCACGCTGAGCACGCCGCGCATGGCCGACAACTGGCCGGGCACCGGGATCAGCTTGGCGCGCTGGCTGGGGTCGCGGAAGTATTCATCGCACTGGCGCTCGACCTCGGAGAGGCTGGCGCGCAGTTCGTGCACCACGCTGCCCAGGGTCTGGCGGTCGGAGACGCGGCGGTAGAGCTCCTCCATCCAGTCTTCCAGCGGCTCGGACGGCTGGTTGTGCCCGACGGCATCGACGCGGCGCGCGAGGCGGCGCACGCGGTCGGCCTGGTCGGCCTGGTCAAAGGCCGCATCGTCAAGCGCGGCCTCGATGTAGAGCACGCTGGTGGCGACTTCCATCGCCAGCGCAGGCGCCGGCGGCTGGCCGGAGCGCAGTGTGGACACGACAGCGCGCTGCAGGGTCTGGGCCAGCACCTCGCCACTCGGGAAGAGCCGGGTCAGGGACTCGCCCAGTGCCGCGAACTGCTCATCCAGACTGGCCAGCCGGTGGGCATCGCCCTCGGCAGCGGCAGACCAGCTCTCCTTGGCTGCGAGCACACGGCGCTTGGCCTGAGCCACCCACGCCGGGTCAACACGGCCGAGCGAGCTGTCGTCGTAGTTGCCCACATCCTCGTCGGCCAGGCGCCAGGCCTCGTGCACGGCCAACAGCCGCGGGCAGCCGCCCTGGGCCACCTTGGCCTGGGCGCAGAAGAAGAGCAGGTCATGCGCCAGGCGCTCAGACGCTTCGGGCTGGCCCTGTACCACCGAGCGCAGCTCGTGCAGCAGGCGCGAGCCCAGGCGCTTCATGTAGTCGTCCACCGGCAGCAGGCGCAAGGCCTGGCCCTCGAAGAAGGCACCCGCCAGTTGCCACAGCGTGCGGGCGTTGGACGGGTTGATCGAGGCGGCCAGTCCGGCGCACAGATTGCTGAGGTTGGCCGCATGGCTGGGCATGGGCGTGCGCATCTGGCGCAGCAGCGCGGCCTCGAAGGGCGCACGCACGGCCTCGGGCGAGCGCGGCAGCACACCGTCTTCCAGGGGAATCTCTTGCCAGGCCCACTCGTGGGTCCAGAGGTCGGCGGGATGGATGCGCGTGACGCCGTTGAGCTGCTGCAACTCCCGATAGACCGGGAACAGCGACAAGGGCGAAGTCTTGGTGCCGGCCAGCAGGCGGGCGACGTAGGACATCAGCGCAAAGTCAGCGCGCTCAATGGCCTCAACGTGGCGCAGGTCCACCTCCAGCGGGTTCTGCGCCAGGCGCTGGACCGTTGCTTCGGAGGCGCGCAGCACGGTGGCCCCGGCCGGCAGGCCCACCAGGGACAACACGCCGACCACCTGGTGCAGTTGCGCGGCCGCCTGCTGCAGCGGCACGCTGGGCTGCGAGGCATCGAAGCCGGTGCGGCTGACGTCGGCGTCGCGGATGAGGCGGCGCAGGGTCTTGTGGACGCTCTCAAGCGAGCGGCGCAGTTCGTCCTGAACCCACGCCAGCGGGCTCAGGTCGGCCTGTTGATCTTGGTCTCGCGAGAGCTGGTCCATGCCGTCGGGCGATCAAGCAACTTTGAATCGGGTCACCGAGGCGCGCAGCGCTTCGGCAGATCGCGACAGCTCATGCACCATCTGCGCAGTGGAGCGCGTGCCCTCGGAGGTCTGCTCGGTCACCGCGAAGATGTGCTGGATGTTGGACGCCACCTCGTTGGCCTGCTGAGCTTCCTGGCGCGCCTGGCCGGAGATTCGAACAATCAGCTCGTCCAGCTCGCGCGACACGCGGTCAATGTCTTCCAGCGCCTTGCCGGCCGCGTCAGACAGTTGCGTACCTTCCACCACCCCGCGCGTCGAGCGCTCCATGGCGGCCACGGCGTCATGGGTGTCGGTCTGAATGGCCTTCACGAGGGCGGCGATTCGCCGCGTCGCGTCGCCGGAGCGTTCAGCCAGACGCTGCACTTCTTCCGCCACCACCGAGAAGCCGCGACCGGCTTCACCGGCCGAGGCGGCCTGGATGGCGGCGTTCAAGGCCAGCACGTTCGTCTGCTCCGTAATGTCCGAGATCAGCTCCGTGATCTCGCCGATTTCCTGTGACGACTCGCCCAGCCGCTTGATGCGCTTGGACGTCTCCTGGATGGAGTCACGGATGGTGTTCATACCGGCGATGTTGTTCTGCATCGCCTCCTTGCCTTGCTCGGCAGCCTGACGAGATTGGCGGGCCACATCGGCCGTCGCCTGCGCTTGCGCGGACACCTCGTTGATTCGGCTCGCCATCTGCAGCACGGCCTCACCGGTGGAGCGGATCTCGTGCAGCTGTTCCTTGGAAGCCGCGAGCAGGTCGGTCGAGGTTTGGTCCACCGCCGCCGTCGTGTCCGTCACGCGCGCTGCCGTGCCCTGCACCTGGCCGACGAGGTTGCGCAGCTCCTCCACCGTGTAGTTCACGGAGTCGGCAATGGCGCCGGTGATGTCCTCGGTCACGGTGGCTGTCTGGGTCAAGTCACCTTCAGCGACCGCCGCCAGTTCGTTCATCAATCGCAAAATGGCCGCCTGGTTGGCGTCATTCACGCGCTTGGCCTCTTGCTCCTGCGCCTCGGCTTCGCGGCGCTGGGCTTCAGCGATTTCGGCGCGGCGTTCCTGGTCGGCCAGGTAGAGGCGCAGGAAGCCGAAGGCACCGCCCACCAGGGCGACCAGCGACAGCAACATGAAGGCGATCAAACCAAAGCCGGCGCCACCGGACTTTTCCAGGTCATTGGCCACCTGCTCCAGGCCCTTGCGCAGCGGCTCGGAGTCACCCAGCATGGCGGTCTGGGCTTCACGCGCGGCCACCAGGCCTTGCAGGTTGCCCAGAATGGCGGAGGCTTGAGTGCGGGTCTGCTCGTACTGCTTGAGCAGGGTCTTGAGGTTTTCCTTCAGTTGCGCATCGCGTGCGGCGGGCAGGCGCAGCTCGGCACTGCCGCTGATCAAAGCTTCGGTGATGAGCTTGAAGGCGTTCAAGTCCTTGCCGAGCAGGAACACGGCTTCGGTGCTCACGCCTTCGGCGGTCAGGAACTCGTTGGCGCTCTTGCCGATCCGCTGCGTCAGCATCACGAGCTGACCGACGGCAGAAATCTCGGCCGCCGAGCTGTTGATTTGCAGCGCCTGCGACGACACCGCCTCGGCGGATTCGAGCAAGTCACTCGACTGGCGGTTGATGGCGCGCAGCGCTTGACCGATCTGGGTCAGCACCTTTTCCTGGTCCTGCACGGTCTTGCCGTTCTTCTCGGCGCGGTCCACCAAGGGCTGCAGCGATTCCAGCGAAGGCTGCACCGCAGCAGGCGCCTGGGCGAGGTCGCCCTGGCCCGTCCGCAAGCTGCCCACCACACTGGTGAGGGTGCTGACCGACTCGCGCAATTCCGCGAACGCCGCCGTGTTGCCGACCAGAGCCGCCGACACGGACTTCGCCATCCGCTGCGAGTGCATCAGCGCCTGACCGGCGCCGCGCACCTGCGCCGCGCTGCGATTGCCGCTGACCAGCACCATCGTGACGCTGAGACCCGTGCCCAGCAGACCGGCGACGACCAGGCCCGTCAGCACGCGCTGGCGGTGGCGGCCGAAAAGGTCGCGCAGCTTGTCGGCGCCCGACTTGGGTTGGAGGTCCGCGCCTTCGATCAGGGTCGAGGGCCCAAAGCTCATCGTCGTGGAGGCGAACTCGCTGTTCGGCCCCAGTTCGCTCGGCGCGACGGGCGTGATGATCGAGGGCGTGGCGTCGGCACGGAACATCGTGTCGGGGCCGACCAGGATCGAGTCGGAGGCGCGCGTCGCGTCGAATGCCGCCTCGCTGCCATCACTCACCAGATCGGTGTCCGGCGCCTCCGCGCCCTCAGTGGTGTCCGTCTTTCCGCGAATCTTGTCCAGGAGGCTCATCTCACCCTCGTTCTTTCCAAGTGCAGGCGCAGGCAATGCGCCACTATCAGACCACCACGCGCAGGAAGTGCTCCTGCCGCGAAAGCGCTTCGAGATCGATCACCTGCCAGCGGCGGCCGTTGTCGTCGACCCGCATCGGGCCGGCAAAACGCGGGCGCGCGCCTTGCGGCTGGTCAGCCGCCAGTGGCAGTTGTGCGTCGCTGCGCAGGCCGCTGAGGCGGTCCACGAGCAAGGCGCAATTGAGGCCCAGATCGGTGTGCAGGGCCACAAGCCGACTCTGCGCCGTCTGGACGCGCGGGCCGGGGTCACGCAGGCCGAGCAACACGGCCAGGTCAATGACGGTGTAGAGCCCGCCCCGCAAGTTGGCCACGCCCGCCATCCAGGGCTTGGCGTAGGGCACGGGCTTGAGGGGCACCGGCGCAAAGATTTCGCTGGCCTGCTTGAGCGAGAACAGCATGCCCGCCCCCGCGCACTCGACAGCCAGCCAGTTGGCCGTGACGGTTTGTTCGCGAGCAGCCTGCATCCGCGCCGCGAGGCGCTCCTGCAGTTCGCGCAGCGCTTGACGGTTGGCCATCAGTGCCGCCCGGCCGCCAGACGGCGCGGCAAGCAATGGGTGGTGGTGGCTGTCATGTCAGCCCAGCGCCTTGATCTTGGCAATCAGCTCGTCCGACTTGACGGGCTTGACGACGTAGTCGGTAGCGCCCTGGCGCATGCCCCAGACGCGGTCGGTCTCGAGACTCTTGCTGGTGCACATGATCACCGGCACACCGACGAAGCGCTCGTCCCGGGTGATCGCGCGGGTCAGCTGGAAGCCGTTCTGGCCGGGCATGACCACGTCCATCAGGATCAGGTCGGGCTTGGCTTCGGCCAGGCGCTTCATGGCCTCCTCGCCGTTCTCGGCGGTGCGCACCGAGTAGCCACGCTTCGTCAACATCTCGGACAGCGCATGCAGTTCGGTCTTGGAGTCGTCAACCAACAGGATGTTATGGATGGTCATGTCGATCTCTCGGGCGATCCTCAGGGGCGGTGCTGGCGCACGGCCTGCAACAGCTGGTCTTTGGTGAAGGGCTTGGTCAGGTAGTCCTGCGAGCCCACCATGCGGCCCCGGGCCTTGTCGAACAGGCCGTCCTTGGAGGACAGCATGATCACGGGCACGGCGGCGAACTGCGGATTGCGCTTGATGATGGCGCAGGTTTGATAGCCATCCAGGCGCGGCATCAAGATGTCACAAAAAACCAGGTCGGGGCGGAAGTCGCCCAGCTTGGCCAAGGCGTCAAAACCGTCCTCGGCGAGCGCGACTTCATAGCCACCCTGCTTGAGAAAAATCTCGGCGCTGCGACGGATGGTGTTGCTGTCATCGATGACGAGCACGCGAGCCGTTGCCTGCGTGCCTTGCGGTCCAACTTCAACTGCCTGAAGCTCCAAACCCTGTCTCCTCAGTGGCTCATCCCTCTGCCAAGACCCAGTGGCCGCGCAGCTCGAACGCCCATCGTCAACCTAACCCAAGGGCGAGGGCGCCGTGATCGACTTCAGATGGCCACCATCTCGAAGTCGTCCTTGCGCGCGCCGCACTCAGGACAGGTCCAGTTCATGTCCACGTCGGCCCAAGCAGTTCCTGGCGCAATGCCATGCTCGGGGTCTCCGGCGGCCTCGTCGTAAATCCATCCGCAGATCAGGCACATCCAGGTCTTCGGTTCACTCACGATGCCGTCTTCTTATGGGGTTGCTCACTACAATCGATTCATTCTAGCCACGCGAAATCATGCGCCTGCTGAGGGCAAACACAGGGTAAAAGCAGCATCCTTTTCTGCGTTCGCGTGAAGCCCTCCACACCATGAGTCCCACTACTTTCCCTGATCCCGCACAGGACGACCTGCCTGCGGAAGAGCAGGAGGCTCCGCCCCCCGCGTGCGTACTGACCTTCAATGCGAGCGACCCCACCGGCGCCGGTGGCCTGGCCGGCGATGTGGCCACCATTGCGGCCATGGGGGCGCATTGCCTGCCCGTCGTCACCGCCGTGATCCTGCGCGACACGGCCGAGAGCTTCGAGCACAGCGCGCTCGATGATGACTGCATCGCCGAGCAGGCGCGGCACATTCTCGAAGACGTGCCCATCACCGCCTGGAAGGTCGGCTTCCTCGGTAGCGCCGAGAACGTCTCGGCCGTGGCCGAGGTGCTGAGCGACTACCCCGACGTGCCCCTCGTCACCTACCTGCCCGCGAGCAGTTGGATGGACGAGGACGACAGCCAGAGCTATCACGATGCCCTGCGGGAGCTGGTGCTGCCACTGACCAATGTGCTGGTCGGCAACCAGAAGTCGCTGACCGACTTCCTGCTCCCCGACTGGGACAACGAGCGCAACCCCTCGGCGCGCGAGCTGGCCGTGGCTGCCGGTGAGGCGGGCGCCCAGCATGTGCTGGTCACCGGCATCCAGTTGCCCAATGGCTTCGTGGACAACGTGCTGGCCAATGCGCAAG
>CALMQC010000249.1 GCA_937871895.1 uncultured Roseateles sp.
CCCGCCACCATGGTGGCCGTGGCCGAGGGCCTGGCGCGATACCCCGTTTGCTTTGCCGAGTACCGGGGCCGGCAAGGCCACCCGGTGGGCTTTGGCACCGAAATGTTCACCGAGCTGCTCGCGCTCGAGGGCGACGAAGGCGCACGCCGCGTGGTCGCACGGTTCGGCGCGCAGGGCATTCCGGTTGACGACCCCGGCGTGCTTTTCGACGTGGACACCCAGGACGACTTCTCGCGCCTTGCCGCGGCGCCGTGCTCAAGCCCTAGTTAGCGCCCGAGCTAGAGCCCGTGGTGTCGGGCCAGCCGCAGGATGCGCTCCAGCGCATGGTCCCGGATGCCCACCGCTTGCAGCCCGGCAACGGTGCGCTCGACGTAGTCCAGCGTGGTGCCGTAGCGGCCCTGGGCATGGCGCAGGATGTGGATCAGCTCAGCGTCGGTCAACTCGCCCGTCCAGTAGGGGCTCGACCGAGGCAGCGTGAACGCCAGTGCCCGCACCTGGCCGGCCGGGGTGCTGCACGTCAGCCAGCGGGGCTCATAGACGCCGTTCGGCATCTCGCGCAGCCAGAGTTGGGCCAGCAGCGCCGCACCTTGAGCGCGCGGCACCCGATAGGCCAGGCCCCGGCAACTGCCGCCTGATACCAGGGCCAGAACCAAACCCGGCTCTGCGGGGCTGCCGCGATTGGTGCGGGAGCGCATCTTCAGGCAGCGATGAAAGCCCGCCACCCTCGCCGGTCGGCACTCGGCGGGCTCAAAATCCGGGCGCCAGATCAACGAGCCGTAGGCAAACAACCAGAGGTCGGTCTGCGCCTGGTCCCACTCACGCAGCGTGCGCTGCAGCAGGTGTTGGCTGCGGGTCGGATCGAGCAACATCGTGCCGAAATTGTCAGGCGCACCGCGCCTGCGCCGGACAGTACCCCGCTGGTAACCCAGTGGCCGGGGTGCGAATGTAATATGGTTACTTCGATTTCTGACTTTGGTTACAGGAGCGCCGCATGACCGCCATCTTGAAAGCCGTCACAGACCGCATTCGCGCCCGCAGCGCCGCGACGCGTGAAGCCTATCTGGAGCGTCTGGCCAAGTTTGGCGGGCGCCGTCGCGGCCTGGAACGCATGGGCTGCGCGAACGTGGCGCATGCCATCGCTGCCTTGCCCGGTGACGACAAATTCCGCATCGTGGCCGAGAAGGCCCCGCACCTTGGCGTGGTCACGGCCTACAACGACATGCTGTCGGCCCACCAGCCCTACGAGACCTATCCCGGCCTGATCCGCGCCGAGGCTGCGCGCCTGGGCGCCACGGTGCAGGTGGCTGGCGGCGTGCCCGCGATGTGCGATGGCATCACCCAGGGCCTGCCGGGCATGGAGCTGAGCTTGTTCTCGCGCGACACCATTGCCATGAGCACCGCCGTGGCGTTGACCCATGACGTCTATGACGCAGCCCTGCTGCTCGGCATCTGCGACAAGATCGTCCCGGGCCTGCTGATCGGTGCGCTGCACTTCGGGCATCTGCCTTGCGTCTTCGTGCCTGCGGGCCCGATGAGCACGGGCATCAGCAATGCCGACAAGGCCAAGGTGCGCGAGCTGTATGCGCAAGGCAAGGTGGGCCGCGATGAACTGCTGAAGTCCGAGTCCGCCGCGTACCACGGCGCCGGCACCTGCACCTTCTACGGCACGGCCAACAGCAACCAGATGCTGCTGGAGGCCATGGGCCTGCACACCCCCGGCAGCGCCTTCGTGCACCCGCATGCCGAGCTGCGCGACGCCCTGACTCGCGAAGCCGTCGCCACGGCGCTGGCCATCTCAGGCCGCGTCGAAGGCCAGGCCGCCAAGCCCATCGGCAAGGTGGTGGACGAGCGTTGCATCGTGAATGCCATGGTGGCCTTGCTCGCCACCGGCGGCTCGACCAACCATTTGATCCACTGGGTGGCTGTGGCGCGCGCGGCCGGCATCCTCATTGACTGGAGTGACTTCTCCGAGCTGTCAGGCGCCGTGCCCCTGCTGGCCCGCGTCTACCCCAACGGCTCGGCCGACGTGAACCAGTTCCAGGCCGCAGGGGGCCCCGGCTATGTCATCCGTGAGCTGCTGGATGCTGGCCTGATGCACGAAGACGTGCTGGCCGTGGGCGGTGATTCGCTGCGCGCCTACACCCGCGTTCCCGCCCGCGTGGCCACCAACGGCAGCGTGGAGCGCGACGACCTGCCCGCCACCAGCTCCGACGACGGCGTGTTGCGGCCCGCCACGGCGCCCTTCAGTACCAGCGGTGGCCTCAAGCTGCTGCAAGGCAACCTCGGCCGTGCCGTCATCAAGGTCTCGGCCGTGCCGGAAGACCGCCACATCGTCGAGGCCCCGGCGCGCGTCTTCACCACGCAGGAAGCCATGCTGGCGGCCTTCAACGCCGGCGAGCTGGAGCAGGATGTGGTCGTGGTCGTGCGCTTCCAGGGCCCGCACTCCAACGGCATGCCCGAGCTGCACAAGCTCACGCCACCGCTGGGTGTGCTGCAAGGCAAGGGCTTCAAGGTCGCCTTGGTGACCGACGGCCGCATGAGCGGCGCCTCGGGCAAGGTGCCGGCAGCCATCCATGTCAGCCCCGAGGCCCTGGCCGGCGGGCCGCTGGCCAAGGTGCGTGATGGCGACATCATTCGGCTTGACGCCGTCACCGGCGAACTCGTCGCCAAGGTCGATGCCGCTGAGTGGGCCGCCCGCCCGGCCGCCACCATCGACCCCCGCGAGGCCGACGAAAATGCGCACGGTCTCGGCCGTGAGCTGTTTGCCGGCATGCGCCGCAACGTGCTGAGCGCGGAAGAGGGCGCTTGCACCTGGATCTGACGCGGCTTAGCCCCGCCCCACACCCCATCGAAAGCAGCAGAGGTTTTTCAATGCTCGATACGCGATCCCTGGCTGAGCACGGCCCCGTCATCCCCGTCATCGTCATCCAGCGCCTCGAAGACGCCGTGCCCATGGCCGAGGCCCTGGTGGCCGGCGGCGTGCGCGTGCTGGAAGTGACGCTGCGCACCCCGGTCGCGCTCAAGGCCATGGAAGCCATGGCCAAGGTGCCCGGTGCCATCGTCGGTGCCGGCACGCTGCGCACTGCGCAAGATGCCCGCAATGCCAAGGCCGCCGGCTGCCAATTCGCGGTCAGCCCAGGCTTCACCGAGAGCTTGTCCGACGCCTGCAAGGCCGAGGGGCTGCCGCTGCTGCCAGGCGTCTCGACCGCGTCCGAGGTGATGGTGGCCAACGACGCCGGCTACGGCTTCCTCAAGCTCTTCCCGGCCGTGGCCGTGGGCGGTGTGAACCTGCTCAAGGCGCTGTCGGGGCCCTTCCCCGACGTGGCCTTCTGCCCCACCGGCGGCATCTCACTGGAGACGGCGCCGCAGTTCCTGAGCCTGCCCAACGTCAAGGTCTGCGGCGGCTCCTGGCTGACGCCGCAGGATGCCGTCGATGCCAAGGACTGGAGCCGCATC
>CALMQC010000250.1 GCA_937871895.1 uncultured Roseateles sp.
GCGCACTGCCCAGGGCGGCCAGCTGGTCGGGGCTCAGGCCTTCGCGCCGGATGCGGCGCAGCATGTCGAGCTCGCGCTTGCGCACGAAGTCGTTGCGGCGCTTGCGCTCGACCATGGCCTTGAGCTCGGCCTTGGCCAGGTCGGCCTCCGGGTCGTCCTGGCGGGAGTTGATCTCGGCCCAATCCGTGGTCGGGTTCGAAACGAAGCGCGCGACCCTGCGGAAGAAGGTGTCGCCTTCTTTGGGGTCGGACTTGGGATCGGCCATGCCGCAGTCAGGCGGGGAGGGTAGGAGGGGTCAGTCCCCGAACATCTTCTGTTTCAACTCGCGGCGCTGCTGGGCTTCGAGACTCAAGGTGGCCGTCGGCCGGGCGATCAGACGCGGGACGCCGATGGGCTCGCCGGTTTCGTCGCAGTAGCCGTAGTCGCCGCTGTCCAGCCGCGCCAGCGACTGCACAACCTTCTTGAGCAGCTTGCGCTCGCGATCGCGGGTGCGCAGCTCCAGGGCGTGCTCTTCCTCGATGGTGGCGCGGTCGGCCGGGTCGGGGACGATGGTGGTGTCTTCGCGCAGGTGCTCGGTGGTTTCACCGGCGTTGGACAGCACGCTGTCCTTGAGCGCTTGCAGCTTGGCGCGGAAGAACTCGATCTGCTTGGCGTTCATGTACTCGCCTTCGGGCATGGCGAGGACTTCGGCGTCCGACAGCAGGTGACCTGGCTTGGTCTTCCAGGCATTGGCCAGCTTGGGGTCGGCGTGGGCGGGAGCAGCGGCTTTCGGGGGCATGTGGGATTCAGCGTGTACGGCAGCGCGAGAAGGCGGCTTGGGCGGAGCGAAACGGTCGGTAAAACTGGATTTGCTGGCGGCCGGTGCATCCAGCGTTGCCACGCCAACATCGCCTTGCCCGGCGGCGCGCGTGGAGCGGGCGCCAGCCTTGGAGGCAGCGGGTTTGGGGGCCGGAGTCTTGCTCACTCTCATCTCCTCAGTCGGACGCAACGGCCACTAAGCCCAAAGGGCTCTGGCCCGTTTTGAGCGCGGCGGATTGTAGCCACGCCCATTTTGGGCTCTTGACCCCCGAAACCGGAGGTATCCAAGCCCGTAGAAATGTCACGGTCAGGGCGCCAACGACTCACGCCAGGCAGCCTTCGAGGCCCTGCATCAGCACGTCCTTGGGCAGGTCGATGCCGATGAACACCATCTTGCTCTGTTTCTTCTCGCCCGGCATCCATTTCGGGCCCAGATCAGACCCCATGAGTTGGTGGACGCCCTGGAAGATGACCTTGCGGTCGGTGCCCTTCATGTAGAGCACGCCCTTGTAGCGCAGCATGCTGGGGCCGTAGACCTGCACGATCGCACCGAGGAAGTCCTCCAGCTTGGCCGGGTTGAAGGGCTTGTCGGCCCGGAAGACGAAGCTCTTGACGTCGTCGTCGTGGTGATGGTGGTGCGGGTGGTCGCAGTGCTCACCATGTTCATGGTCGTGATCATGGTGATGATGGTGGTGGTCGTGCTCCTCGGCTTTGAGGAAATCGGGGTCGATTTCGAGCTTGGCGTTGAGATTGAAGCCCTTGAGGTCGAACACCTTGGACAGCGGCACCTCGCCGAAGTGCGCCGTCTGGACCGGCGCACGGGGGTTCATGTGCTTGATGCGGTGAATCAGCGCCTCCACGGCGGCAGGCTCCACCAGGTCGGCCTTGCTGATGAAGATCTGGTCGGCAAACCCGATCTGGCGGCGCACCTCCTGGCGGGCGCTCAGCTGCTGCTCGGCGTGCTTGGCGTCGACCAAGGTCAGCACCGAGTCGAGCAGATAGCACTCGGCGATCTCGTCATCCATGAAGAAGGTCTGGGCCACGGGGCCGGGGTCGGCGAGGCCCGTGGTCTCGATCACGACACGGTCGAACTTCAGCTCGCCGCTGCGGCGCTTGGCGGCCAGGTCAGCCAGCGTGGTGCGCAGGTCCTCGCGGATGGTGCAGCAGACGCAGCCATTGCTCATCTGGATGACCTGTTCCTCGGTATCGACCTTGAGGATGTCGTTGTCGATGTTCTCCTCGCCGAACTCGT
>CALMQC010000251.1 GCA_937871895.1 uncultured Roseateles sp.
GGGTAGCCCGCAGCGAGGTCGCGCCCTTCGAGGCAGCGGCGCGCGCGGACGGGCTGGACGGTTTCCAGGCCCACGACCGCACCCGTCCGGGCGACGTCGTGCCGCCCGAGGGCGAAGACCTGCTGGCCATTCGCCTGATCGAGCCGCTGACGCGCAACCGGGGTGCACTGGGCGTGAATGTCCGCTCCATCCCACACGCCCGCGCGGCAGCCGAGCGCGCCATCGCCACCGGCGTGGCGGCTGCCACTGCCGGCTTCCAGCTGACGCAGGACGCCGAGACGGCGACGGGCGTGGTGATCTACCAACCGCTGTTCGACGGCCCGCACGCCACGCCGGCCGACCGCCGCGCCAGCCTGAGCGGCCTGGCCTTCGTCACCCTGCGCCCTGACTTGCTGCTGCGCCGCGTGGTGGCCACCTGGCCTGAACGCCTGGACATCTGCCTGACCGACGTCACCGACAGCGCGCAGCCTCAGCGCCTGGCCGGGCCGCCAGCCTGCGAGCGCGCCCAACCACGCGGCTTTGTGACGACACGGGTGCTGGACATGGGTCAGCGCCAATGGGCGATCCGTGTCAGCGACACCAGCGGCGCCAGTCCAGTCGCGCGGCTGACCGAGCGCCACACCTGGCCCTTTGCGCTGATGGGCCTGGGCAGCTCGGCCCTGATCGGCATGCTGCTGCTGGCCTTGTCGGGGCGCACCGAGCAGGTTGAATCCCTGGTGCGCCTGCGCACTGCCGCGCTGGAGCACGAGATGGCCGAGCGCCGCGAGAGCGAGCAAGCGCTGCGCGACACCATGCAGCGCTTTCGCGGCATCTTCGAGCAGGCGCCCATCGGCATCGCCTTTTGCGACGTCAAGGGTCGCTTCCAGGAGGTGAACCCCGCCTACTGCCGCCTGGTGGGTTACAGCGCCGAAGCGCTGATGGGCATGTCGATCAACCAGATCACCCTTCCCGAGGACCAGGCCGAGGACCGCCGACTGGCTGGCCAGTTGCTGCGCCGCGAGATCACGTCCTACGGCCGCCAGAAGCGCTACCGCCGGGGCGACGGGCGCGAGATCCATGTCCGCGCACGCGTCAGCCTGCTGCTCGATGCCCAGGGCCAACCGCAGTCCTTGCTCGGGGTGGTGGAGGACCTGTCGGACGAGCAGCGCGCGCTGGCGGCCGAGGCGGCCAACCGCGCCAAGAGCGAGTTCCTGTCGCGCATGAGCCATGAGCTGCGCACACCGATGAATGCCATCCTGGGCTTCACGCAGTTGATGGAGATGGACACCGAGTCGCCGCTGCCCCGCGCCCACGCCGAGCGCGCCGAGCAGATCGCTCAGGCGGGCTGGCATTTGCTGGCGATGATCGACGACACGCTGGACCTGTCCCGCATCGAGGCGGGCAGCCTGCGCGTCGAGCTGAGCCAGCTGGCGCTGGCGCCGCTGGTCGCCTCGGCACAGGCGATGGTGCGCGGCATGGCGCAGGAGCGGCGTGTGGAGCTGAAGCTGAGCCTGGCTCCCAGCGCCGCCTACGTCTATGCCGACCCGACGCGCCTGGTCCAGATCCTGACCAACCTGCTCTCCAACGCCATCAAGTACAACCGGGAAGGCGGCCTGGTCTTCCTGGAGGCCGAGGGCCGCGAGCCCGGGTGGGTGGAGATCCGCGTCCGCGACACCGGCCCGGGCCTGAGCGCCGAGCAGCGCCAGCGCCTCTTCCAGCCCTTTGAGCGCCTGGGCCAGGAGCGCAGCAGCGTGCCGGGCACCGGCATCGGGTTGGTACTGAGCCGCCACCTGGCCGAGATGCTTGGCGGCAGCCTGGATGCGCTCGATGTCACAGACTCCGGTGCTTGCTTTGTGTTGCGCTTGCGGTCCGTCGCGCCACCCGGCCCGGACGGTGCAGAATCATCGGCATCTGCATTACAGCTGCCCAGCACACGATGAGCTCGACTGAACTCGTGCCCGCCTCCGGCACTGCCTCCCAAGCCGCCGCCCGCGCGGACGGCCGCCAGTTCCTCACCTTCCGCATCGGCGGCGAGGAATACGGCCTCGACATCCTGCGGGTGCAGGAAATCCGCTCCTACGAGGCGCCGACCCGCGTCGCCCACGCCCCGTCCTTCGTCAAGGGCGTGGTCAACCTGCGTGGCGTCATCGTGCCGATCCTGGACCTGCGCATCCGCCTGGGCCAGCCCAGCGAGTACAACGGCTTCACCGTCGTCATCGTGCTGAACGTGGCCGGCCGTGTGGTGGGCATCGTGGTGGATTCGGTGTCCGACGTGCTGGAACTGTCCGCCAGCGAAATCAAACCCCGCCCCGAGGTGCCGGCCGCCATCGACTCCCGCTTCATGACCGGCCTGGGCAAGCTCGGCGAGCGCATGCTGATCCTGCTGGACATCGAGGCCATGATCAAAAGCCCGGACTTCGGGCTGGTGGACTGACGGGACCTGGGCAGGCCGGCCCCGGGATCTCGCCCGGGCGACTGGCAAGGTGAGCGCCTGCTCGCTGGATTCGCCCCGTGAATTGGTGGTCATTCGGGGTCTTGGACGCCCTTAGCACTCGCTACAGTCGAGTGCTAATATTGCTTCGTCACGGGTTGTTCACCGTGTCTACGAGAGGGAAACCATCATGTCTGCTGCCACTGTCACTTCAGCGCTGACCGTCCGCGATCCGTGGGCCTTGGTGCCGTCGCTGGGCAACCTGGACGCGTACATCTCTGCCGTGAACCGCCTGCCGCTGCTGACGGCCGAGGAAGAGTCCGCTGCTGCCCGCAGCCTGCGTGACCAGGGTGACCTGGAGGCCGCCGGGCGTCTGGTGTTGTCGCACCTGCGCTTGGTGGTGTCGATCTCGCGCCAGTACCTTGGTTATGGCCTGCCCCAGGGCGACCTGATCCAGGAGGGCAATGTCGGCCTGATGAAGGCCGTAAAGCGCTTCGACCCCGACCAAGGCGTGCGCCTGGTCAGCTACGCGATGCACTGGATCAAGGCCGAGATCCACGAATACATCCTGAAGAACTGGCGCATGGTGAAGGTGGCCACCACCAAGGCCCAGCGCAAGCTGTTCTTCAACCTGCGCTCGATGAAGCAGGCCCTCAAGGCCGGCCACAGCGATGCGGACTCGCACCGCAGCAGCCTGAGCGAGGCCGAGGTGGCCCACGTGGCCCGCGAGCTGAACGTGAAGCCCGAGGAAGTGCTGGAGATGGAGACGCGCCTCTCCGGCGGCGACGTGGCGCTGGAAGCGCCGACCGACGACGAAGGCGAGAGCTTTGCCCCGATCGCCTACCTAGCCGACGACCAGCACGAACCCACCCAGGTGCTGGAAGCCCGCTCGCGCGATCACCTGGCCGGCGACGGCATCCTGCGCGCCCTCGACGCCCTGGATCCGCGCAGCCGCCGCATCGTTGAGGAGCGCTGGCTCAAAGTGAACGACGATGCCTCGGGCGGCATGACGCTGCACGAACTGGCCGCCGAGTACGGCGTGTCGGCCGAGCGCATCCGCCAGATCGAAGTCGCCGCGATGAAGAAGATGAAGAAGGCTCTCGAAGCAGCTTGATTCGGGCGCTGCCGCTGCAACCACGGGCCCTCTCAGGGCCCGTTTCCTTTTCAGCTTAGGAGCGCCCTTCAGCCAGCAGCAATTTGATGTCGTCGATCAAGGGCTGCGCACCAGCGCCATAGCGCGCGTACACGCGCACGCGGCCTTCGGTGTCGAAGATGAAGCTCGCGGCCGTGTGGTCCATGGTGTAGGTCTCGGGCGTCTTGCCCGGCACTTTGGCGTAGAAGACCTTGAACTCCTTGGCGGCGGCTCGCGTCTGCTCCTCGCTGCCGCGCAGGCCGACGAAGCTGGGGTCGAAGCTGCCAAGGTAGGCCTTGAGCAGCGAGGCCGTATCGCGCTCGGGGTCCACCGTCACAAAGACACCCTGCACGCGGTCACCGTCGGCGCCGAGCGAGCGCTTGACCTCGGCCACCTCGGCCATGGTCGTGGGGCACACGTCGGGGCATTGGGTGTAGCCAAAGAAAACCACCACGACCTTGCCCTTGAAGTCGGCCAGCGAACGGGCACGACCGTCTTGATCTGTCAGGTTGAGCGCCCGGGCGTAGTCGGCCCCCGTCAGGTCAATGCCCTTGAATGCCAGGCGCTCGGGGCCGGACTTCTGGCAGGCCGCCAGCAGCAAGGCGCTGGCAAGCAGGAGGGTGCGTCTCAGCATGGGCTCAGCCTAGCAGGTAGTGATCAAGGAGCAGCGCCGCGAACAGCAGGGCCAGGTACCAGATCGAGTACCAGAACGTGCGTCGCGCCAGCGCATCGGAGTAGTCGCGCCACAGCTGCCAGCCATAGGCGCAGAAGATGCCGCCCAGCACCAGCGCGCTCGCCAGGTAGAGCCAGCTGCTCATGCCTGCCAAGAAGGGCAGCAGCGTGGCCGCCAGCAGCACGAAGGTGTAGAGCAGGATCTGCAGCCGCGTGTAGTCGTTGCCATGCGTCACTGGCAGCATGGGCAGGCCGGCCTTGGCGTAGTCCTCGACGCGATAGAGCGCCAGCGCCCAGAAGTGCGGCGGCGTCCAGACGAAGATGATCAGGCACAGCATCCAGGGCTCGGGGCCGAGCTCGCCGCGCATCGCCGCCCAGCCCAGCACCGGTGGCATGGCGCCAGAAGCGCCGCCGATCACGATGTTCTGCGGCGTCATCGGCTTGAGCACCACGGTGTAGATGACCGCATAGCCCACAAAGGTGGCGAAGGTCAGCCACATGGTCAGCACGTTGACGCCCCAAGCCAGCAGGGCCATGCCCGCGCCGCAGAGCAGCGCCGAGAACAGCAAGGTGTGGCTGCGGCTGAGATCGCCCTTGGCGGTGGCGCGCCAGGCCGTGCGCTTCATGCGCGCGTCGATGCCGTCCTCGATCAGACAGTTGAAGGCGGCGGCGGCGCCCGCCACCAGCCAAATGCCGATCACCGCAACCAGCATGGTCAGGGCCTCGGCGCCGCTCGGAAGACCAGGCACGGCGAGCGCCATGCCGATGGCCGCGCAGAACACGATGAGCTGCACCACGCGCGGCTTGGTCAGCTGGTAGTACTGCTGCCAGCGCGTGGCGATCGCGACGGGGGCAGCCGA
Organism: uncultured Roseateles sp.; assembly: GCA_937871895.1. Taxonomy (GTDB): domain Bacteria; phylum Pseudomonadota; class Gammaproteobacteria; order Burkholderiales; family Burkholderiaceae_C; genus Pelomonas. The sequence continues at coordinate 5,075 of CALMQC010000251.1, forward strand.
AGAGGTCGTGGCCATGGAGATCAAGCGTAGCGGATGCGCCGCCCGGCATGCAGCCGAGCCAGCAGGGACACAAGAACGGCCAGCAGGGCGGCAGCACCGCTGGTGTGGGCCAACGCGGCCACCAGGGGCCAGCCCAGCACGACATTGGACAGCCCGCTGAGAAACTGCCAAGCCGCCAGACCCCAGAGCCAGGCAGCCGGACGCGTCAGACCCTCTCGCCGCAGCCTCAGCCCCGCCCAGACCAGGCCCGCCAGCACGACGAACGCGCCCACGCGGTGGGCCAGGTGGATGGCGATGAGCGCCGCGAAACTGAGCAGGCCGCCGCGGCCATCCGTGCCCAGCTCGCGCCAAAGCGTGAAGCCACCGGCAAAGTCCGCGTCGGGCCAGAGGCTGCCGCCGCGGCAACTGGGGAACTCGTCGCAAGCCAGCACGGCGTAGTTGGTGCTGACCCAACCGCCCAGGCTCACCTGCAGCACGACCGCCGCGAGCAGCACCCACAGACCGGCCCGCAATGCGGAGGACGCCTGCAGTGGCCGAGGCTGCAAGGCCTCGGCCTGCAACACGAGCAGCAGCAACAGGCCGATGCCAAACAGCAGGTGCAAGCTCACGATGGCGGGGAAGAGCTTCATCGTGACCGTCAGCGCGCCAAAGGCGCCTTGCAAGACGACCCAGCCCAGGGTCAGCGCCGCCAGGCCGGGACGGCCCACGCCGCCGGCGCGCAGCCGCCAGTTCTGGACGCACAAGACGATGCACAGCACGCCGACGCCGGCAGCCAGGTAGCGGTGGATCATCTCGACCCAGGCCTTGCCATGCGTCACGGGCCCCGTGGGCCGCGCGGCTTGCTCGGCGGCGATATGCGCCTGCGCGCCCACCGGGCTGGCCTGGCCGTAGCAGCCCGGCCAGTCCGGGCAGCCCAGGCCCGAGTCTGTGAGCCGCGTGAAGGCGCCGAAGGCGATGAGGTCAAAGGTCAGGAAAGCCGTCAGCACCGTGAGCGCGCGCAGGCGCGCCGCCGCGCTGCCCTTGGCGGCACGCAAATGCCACCAGGTCAGCGGCACGGCCGCCACAGCCGCCCCGAGGAGGGCGACCTGGAGCAAGGGCGTCCAGTCGATCAGCATGAATGATTGCTCAACGCCCCGGGGTGTCCCAGCTCGCACTGGCTTTGAGCAGGCGCTGCAGGTCCCCCAGCACACGCTTGATCTTGACAGGGTCGTCTTCGATGGGCTCGCGCAGCATCCAGCGACCCATGGGGTCGACGACGTAGAGGTGATCGGCGAGCTCATGGCCAGGCGCCGGCTGCAGCCAGGCCTGCAGGGCCGCCGCCGGCGCACGCAGCACGCTGACTTCGATGCCGGGCTGCGAGACGGCCGCCTGCAACTCGGGGCGCAGGGCCAGCGGCGCGTCGGTGTCCGCCTCGGTCGGGATCAGCCAGACCTTGTCCAGGCGGTCACGCTCCTTGCCCAGCATCTCGCGCAGTTGGCGTTGCACGTAGAGCACGCGCTCGCAAACGGACGGGCATTCGGCGCCCTGCACCACCACCAGCAGCCACTGCTGCCGCAGGGCATCGGTCCCGACGCGCCGGCCAGCCAGGTCACGCAAGGGCAAGGTGGATGGCAGGTCCACGGTCGGCAGGATCAGCTCGCCGTAGGCTGAACCGCGTGGCTTGAACACGTAGAAGGCCAGGTAGGACGCCACCACCGGCGCCGCGCACAAGGCCAGGATGAAGAGCATCTTGAGCCGCCCGACGCGCACACGCGCGCTGTCGCGCGGGTCAGGCAGCGCATGGACGGAGAAGTTCAGCGGCTCAGGACTTGGGGGCCCGCCGTGGGCGGACGAATTGGAACCAGACATAAAGACCCGAGATCAGCGCGCAGAGCGCGAACCATTGAAAGGCATAGCCGTGGTGCTTGGACACGCCGAGATCCGGCGCTGGCCAATGCCGCAGAAGGCCGTCGCCGTCGGCGTCGGTCTGCAGCACGGTGAGGGGGAGCAGCGGCGCGCCGATCTCGCGCGCGTACGCAGCGGAATCGAGATTTTGCCGGATCGACGATGCCCCTTGGGCGGCGCCCAGTTCGTAGGCCCGCGAAGGCGCCGCGATCAGCCGGCCTTGCACCCGCTGTTCGTCGCCGGCTTGCGGCAAG
>CALMQC010000252.1 GCA_937871895.1 uncultured Roseateles sp.
AAGAAGCGCCTCTCTTTTGGTGACTTTTCTCTGGCAAGACAGAGAAAAGTTACCCGCCCGCCGGGGCGGACTCCCGGCATGGGCCGCGCCACCAACCCACAACCTCAAAGATTCCCCGCAAACAGCTTCTTCAACACCAGCCCCTTGAAGCCCTTGGCCTCATCCAGCCCCAACCGCGCCAGATACTCCGGCGGCGCCTCGCGCCCCTCCCAGACGCTTCGCAGCGCGGTGCTGACCAGCTCCACCGGGTGGTGCAGGCTCTTCTTCAAACGCCGCAGCGCCGCCACGATGTGGATTTCGTCGTCGGTCAGGTCGGTGCCGAACGGGAAGCCTGGCAACAAGCCTTGCTCGGTGAAGGGGTGCAGCTTGGCGTCCAGGGCCTCGGGCGTGTTGTGACGCCAGCTCTCGGGCAACTGCCAGTCGGCCTCCAACTTGCCGTGGGCCTTGGCGGCTGCCACCAGTTCGCTCTGGAAACGCGAGTCGGCAATGCGCAGCAGGCGCTTGATGATCTCGGCATCGCACTGGCCGCGCAGGTCGGCCACGCCGTACTCGGTGACGACGAGGTCGCGCAGGTGGCGCGGGATGGTGCAGTGGCCGTACTGCCAGACGATGTTGCTCACGGGCCCGTGCGCCGTCTCGTGGCAGGCGCGCAGGATCAGGATGGAGCGTGCATCGGGCAGCGCATGCGCCATGGCCACAAAGTTGTACTGACCGCCCACGCCGCTGACCACCTGGCCCGACTCCAGCGCGTCCGACGCCGCAGCGCCCAGCAAGGTGACCTTCATCGTGGTGTTGACGAAGGAGGCCTTGAGGCGCTGAGCGCGGCGCAGTGCCGACTCATGCGGGTCGGCGCTGTCGAGTTGGTTGATGCGGTCGATGCGGTCCATGCGGATGGCGGCGCGCTGCGCGGGCGAGAGGCGCCGCAGCTGCTCGTAAAAGCGCGTCGGCCCCAGGAAGAAGCCGCCCGTCATCAGCGTGCCGCCGGGCAGCTCGTCGGGCAGCAGGCTGCCGTCGTTGACGGCCTGCTGGGTCACCAGGTCGTCAAACACGCGCCGTTTGATCACGCCGGCGTCGATCAACTGCAGCAGGCCGTTCACGAACATCTCCGAGCAGCCATAGAGCCCGTGCTTGAACGGGCCGCGCTCGGCGCCAGTGGCCTCGGGCCCGAAGCATCTCAGCATGGCCGCATGGGCCTCGGGTTGGCGGTCCCGCAGGATCAGCGCATGCGCGACCGCGTCGCCCAGCGAGCCGATGCCGATCTGCAGCGTGCCGCCATCGCGCACCAGGCTGCTGGCGTGCAGGCCGATGGCGTGGTCCACGGTGCTGACCTTGGCATTGGGCGGCGCAAAGAGGGTGTGGGTGCCCGCCGGGTCGGTGACGACGATGTCGAAGAAGCTGGGCAGCACCACCGCGTCGCCCAACATGAAGGGCATCTCGCCGTTGACGCAGGCGATCTTGAGCAGCGGCTTGCCGGCCGCCGCCATGCGCTCGGCCAGCTCGGCCGTCACGTCGGGGTTGCTGGAGAGGCTGAGCGCGCCGTCATCGCCGGCCGCCACCGCCTGCGCCAGCACGTTGATGCCCTGCTGCAGCATGTCGCGCGCGGCAAAGCTGTAGTTGGTGCAGATGTAGTGCTGCTGGGCGGCGTCGTTGTGCAGGTAGTCGCCCGTCTTCATGAAGAACTCGCGCACCTCGATGTGGGCGGGCAGGCGCCCGGCGCGCGCGTCCTTCACATAAGCCAGGTCCGGGTAGTCCTTGAAGACGCGCTCGACGATGGGGTCGAGGAAAGCGCGCTCCAGCTCGCTGGCGCCGGTCGGCTTCTCCAGGCTCAGCGCGGTGACGATGGTGAGGCGCCGCGTGGGGTCGGCGCGCATGCGCTCGTAGAGCCGGTTGACGAAAGCGTTGGGCTTGCCGATGCCGAGCGGCAGCGCCAGCACGATGGGGCCATCGATGCGGGCCAGGACCTGGTCAACAGCGTCGTCGATCCGGGTCAGGACTTGTGGGTTCATGGAGCCTCCTTGCGAGGCTCAGTGTGGCGCCGGTGTCGCTGCCTGACCTTGAGCCAGGGCAAGGCCCACTCAGTCGAACAGGTGGCCCAGGTCGCGGTGGCCCATCTGGTCGGCCTTGGTGCGCAGATAGCGCTCGTTGTCCGGCCCCGGGGCGGTCAGCACCGACTCGCGGGCCACGACCTCCAGCCCCAGGTCCTGCAGGGCGGCCACCTTGAGCGGGTTGTTGGTCAGCAGGCGCAGGCGCTGCACGCCCAGGTGGCGCAGCATGCAGACGGCGGCGTCGTAGCGCCGGGCGTCAATGGGCAGGCCCAGCACCGCGTTGGCTTCGATGGTGTCAGCCCCGGCATCCTGCTCGGCGTAGGCGCGCAGCTTTTGCACCAGGCCAATGCCCCGGCCCTCGTGGCCGCGCATGTAGACGATGGCGCCACGCCCTTCCTCGGCCACGCGCTGCATGGCTGCCTCCAGCTGCGGGCGGCAGTCGCAGCGCAGCGAGCCAAACACCTCGCCCGTCAGGCACTCGGAGTGCACGCGCACCAGCGGAGGGGCCTCACCAGCAAGCTCTCCGAGGGTCAACACCACGTGCTCCTGGCCGGAATCTTCCTCGCGGAAGCCGTGGATGGTGAACTCGCCAAACGGCGTCGGCAGCCGGGTCGCAACGATGCGGGAAATCTTCATCACGGCGCATTGTCCCTCTCGCGCCCCAACCCCCCTGGTTCGGCCGGAGATTGGCCGGGGTAGCGCTGCCCCGAAAAATTCCTGCCACAAATCGACGAAATCGGCGCTTTGAACCTCCCCAGACAGGGGGGCACGGCAGCCGGATTTTTCGGTCGTCTCCCCTAGAATGAAGTTCTCTGCAGTCCCCGCGAGACCTTCGCGGACCCTTGAGCCAACGCTGTCATGCGCCTGTCCCGCCTTGCTTCCTTCGTCGCCACCCTGGCTTTGAGCCCCCTGGCCTGGGCCGGCTTCTCGCCGCTGTCTGGGCAGGAGGTCTTGCAGCAGTTCAACCTGGTCGCCCTGAGCGGCGGCACCAGCGCCACGCACGTGCACGGCCGGGGCTGGATCGGGGGCAACTTCGTGGCCAACTCGGGCGCCGAGTTCGCCAATGACACCCCGATCCCGACCTCCAACTACGCGGCCCTCACGGTGACGGGCAGCCTGACGGGTACCCAGGTCACGGTCAACAACAATGGCTCGGCGGCAGTCGGCTTGGTGGCGGGCGGCAATATCAGCACCACCAACCAGTCGATCGTGAACAACGGTGGCGGTGCGGTCAATGGCAATGCCAGCAACATCACCTTCAATGGCGGAAAGGCCTATGTTGGCGGCACAACCACCAACGTGAACTTCAACGGCGGCCGCGCCACCACGCTGGCGTCCGACGCCAAGTTGCAAAGCGCCTACGACGCAGCCACCTCGACCGACATGAAGGCGGTCATGTCCGGCCTGTCCAACCAGCTCGCCGCGCTCAATGCCAACAGCACGGTGGCCATGTCGGGCAGCAAGGCCATCTTCACGGCTGTAGCCGGCGCCGATGGCCGCGCGGTGTTCAACCTGAACGGCGCGCTGGGCACCACGGTGTTCGGGGCCACCGAGTTCGAGTTCAACCTCGGCAGCGCCACCTCCTTCATCTTCAACACCGACTTGACCAGCGTCACCGTCGGTGCCAACTTCCTGGGTGGCAGCGCCACGGGCCTGCTGGCCAACGCGGCGGTCTGGAACTTCAACAAGGCCACCAGCCTGAATGTGAACGCCCAGTTCGGCGGCACCATCCTGGCGACCAATGCGGCCTTCAAGAACACCGCCGACATCGAAGGCTCGGTGATCGTGAACACCCTCAACAGCACGGGCAACCAGATCCACCTGTACTCGTTCACCGGCAATGTGGGCGGTGGCTCCAACAAGGTGCCTGAGCCTGAGTCCCTGGCCCTGGTGGGCCTGGCCCTGGCCTGCGCGGCCTTGGCGCGCCGCCGTCAGCGCGTTTGACTCGAGCGCGAGCCCCCTTTGCTGCGCTGCTGCTGAGCGGCCTGCTGGCCGGCGCAGCGCTCGCTGCCAACCTGCCAGTCACCGAACGCAACCGCGAGCTGGCCGGCAGCTTCTTCAACAAGGCCGAGAGCTGCTGGGACAAACGCGACCTGGCCTGTGCGCTGGAGAACGTCCGCAAGGCGCTGGTCACCGACCCCGACATGTTGCTGGCCCATGTGCTGCTGGGCCGGGTGCTGCTGGCTGGCGGCAATGCCGCCGGGGCCGAGGCGGCGGTGGAGCGTTCCTTCAAGCTCGGCATCGACCCGGGTGAGCTGGCTCCCACGCTGGCCGAAGCCCAGCTGCTGCAAGGCAAGCACCGCGCCCTGTTGACCGACGCGCGGCTCGACCCGGCGCGCTACGCCGCTGGCGTGCAGCGCCAGCTCAGCCTGATCCGCGCCCGCGCCCACCTGGAGATGGGCGCGTCTGACGCCGGCCTGGCCCTGCTGGAGCCCCTGCGCAAGGCCGAGCCCGAGGCCCCCGAACTTGCGCTGGCCGAGCTGCCGTTGCGCCTGCAACTCGGCCAGCTCCCGCAGGCCATGGCCCTGGCCGAGCTGGCGCTCAAGCGCGAGCCCCAATCCGCCGAGGCGCGCTTTGCACGCGCCCTGGTGCTGCAGGCCCGGCAGGACCCCAAGGCCGCCGAGGCCTTCGACCAGGTGCTGGCCGTTGACCCGGACCACCTGGAGGCGCGCCTGGTGCGCTTGCAGATGCACGCCGCGCAGGGCGAATGGGACGCCGTGCGCGCCTCGCTCAAGCTCGTTCCCACCGCCAAGGCGGCGGACCCGCGCGTGCTGTACTTCCATGCGCAAGACGCCGCCCAGCGCGGCGACAGCAAGGCCCTCACCACCCACCTGCGCAAGATCGCCGAGCAGATCGACGCCCAGCCCGAGGCCCTGCTGCGCTACCGGCCGCAGATGCTGCTGCTCACTGGCCTCGCGCACTTCGGCCTCGGCGAGCTGGACGCCGCCAAGCGCGCCTTCGAGATCTACCGCGACAGCCGTGGCGGCTCGGGCGAGGCCACGCAACTGCTGGCCCAGCTCTACCTCAACCAGAAGCAAACGGACGCCGGCATTGCCGCGCTGGAGGCGCATTTGCGCGCCCGCCCCACCGACGCCAAGGCCCGCGGCCTGCTCGGCCAGGCCAAGCTGTCTGCCGGCCAGCCGCAACAGGCCGCCACGCTGATGCGCGAGGCTCTGGCCGGCCAGGACCGCCCCGAGTTCCAGGCCGTGCTGGCCCAGAGCCTGCTGCGCATGGGCCAATCGGCTGATGCCCTCAAGGCCCTGCAAGCGGCGGTGCGCAAGGAGCCCGCGCGCATCGAGTTCGG
>CALMQC010000253.1 GCA_937871895.1 uncultured Roseateles sp.
CTACAGCCCGGCGATCTACACCGAGCGGGTCACGAGCTCGTTCTACTTCAAGGCGCGTGATGGCGTGCGCCTCGCGATGGATGTGCACCGCCCGGCCGTGAACGGCAAGCCGGTGGAGCAGGCCTTCCCGGTGGTGTGGCAGCACTCGGTGGCGCGCCGCTTCGCGACGGACCAGAAGTTCTCCGGCGTCGCGCAGATGCCCCTGCTGACGCAGTACGGCTATGTGGTCGTCGAGGTGGACCGGCGCGGTGCCGGTGCCTCGTTCGGCTCGCGCCGCGGCTACAACGACCGCACCGAGGCGCGCGACGCCTACGAGATCACCGAGTGGCTGGCGCGTCAGCCCTGGTCCACCGGCAAGGTGGGCGTCTACGGCTGCAGCAACACGGGCGACGCGGCCATGCACGCCGTGAGCCTGATGCCGCCCAGCCTCAAGGCGGTGTTCGCGGGTTGCTTCAGCTGGTCCAAGTACGACGGCTTCCTGCGCGGCGGCATCTTTGCCCAATGGGGCTCGGGCGTGGACCGCAGCTTCGAGGACGACCTGAGGAACCAGCCCGTCGATGGCGATGAAGACCGCACGCTGCTGCGCCAGGCCGCCGAGGACCACCGCACCAACACTCCGCTGGCCTCGCTATGGCGCGGCATGCCCTACCGCGACAGCTGGTCTGACCTCGTTGGCACGCGCTTCTGGGCCGAGGGCAGCTCGGGCACCTACCGTGCGGCGCTGGCCCGCTCGGGCGTGGCCTTCTACATCTTTGGCGGCTGGGAGGACGACTTCCGGCGCGAGGGCCTGGTGGCCATGGCCAACCTCGCAAACAACCCGCGCAAGTACGTCATCGGGCCCTGGCAACACTGCCGCAATCCGGGCTTTGACTTGCTGGTGGAGGCGCACCGCTTCTTCGACCACTGGCTCAAGGGCATCGCCAACGGCGTGATGCAGGAGCCGGCCTACACCTATTCGACGCAGGGCACGGGTGGGGACGGGCGCTGGTCTCAGTCCAGCCAATGGCCGCCGGCGGGCACGCAAGCCGTGGTGCAGCAACTGCGCGTCGAAGGCCGTGGCGCGACTCAGCACCTTGTCGCCGCTTCGGCCAAGCAGCCGCGCGCCGCCAGCGTGAGCCTGAGCGTCGCTGCCCCCATCGCCTGCCCGGCCGGCTGGTCGCCGCTGGCGCCCACCTGCTTGCAAAGTGACAACGGCCTGCGCTTCGAAGGCCAGGCGCTGACCCGAGACACCGAGCTGACCGGCCACCCGGTGCTGCGGCTCTGGGTCTCGTCCACCGAGCCCGACCCGCACGTCTTCGCCTACCTCGAAGACGTGGACGCCCAAGGCCGCGCCACCCTGGTCACCGACGGCCGCCTCAAGGCCAGCCTGCGTGCCGTCAAGACGCCGCCCTATGACTTCCTCGGCCTGCCCTGGACGCGCAGCCTGGAAGAAGACCACCAGCCCCTGCAGCCCGGCGTGCCGGTGGAACTGAAGTTCGACCTGCTGCCGCTGTCGCACGTCTTCCGCGCCGGCCACCACTGGCGGCTGACGGTGACGGGCAGCGACCCGCGCGACCGCCGCCCGGTGCAGCCCGGTGCCCAACTGACGGTGCATGCCGATGTGCAGCACCCCTCGGCCCTGCAACTGCCGTTCGCCACAGCCCCGCCGGGCGGCCCGCGCGTTTCCCCCTGAAGCACTGACAACCCTGGGTGGTCCGCTGTGAGAAAGCACGGCGGAGGGCCGCCTGCATCCCAAAACTTTGGAGACAGACCCCATGAAGACACTCGCACTCCGCAGCGCGCTCACCCCGGTGAGTGCTGCCGCCCTCCTGCTGTTGGCCCACACGACCGTGGCTGCCCAAACCGCCGCCACTGAGCCCAAGGCCGAAGAAGGCGAGCAGAAGCTGGAAACCGTGGTGATCACCGGCAGCCGCATCCGCGGCCTCGCGCCGGTGGGTGCCGTCGTCAACTCCCTGACGCGTGAGACCATCGAGGCCTCGGGCGCCACCAGCACCGCGCAGCTCGTGCAACAGCTGCCCCAGGTGTTCAACCTCGGCGTGTCCGAGAACTCGCGCGGCCAGCCGGGCGGCTCGACCAACATCACCTATGGCGCGTCCATCAACCTGCGCGGCATCGGCCCCTACGCAACCCTGGTGTTGGTCAACGGCCACCGTGTGGTGGGGCAGGGCACCACGGGCTCGGCGGTGGACCCCTCCATCCTCCCGACCCTGGCGCTGGACCGCGTCGAAATCGTGGCCGACGGCGCCTCTGCGCTCTATGGCTCGGACGCCATCGCCGGTGTGGCCAACCTGATCATGCGGCGCAACGAGAAGGGCGTGCAGGCCTATGCGCGCTTTGGCGTGGGTGACGGCTACCACGAGCGCCAGCTCGGCGGCCTCGCGGGCTTCCGCTGGGCCGGCGGCAATGCCACCTTCACCTACGAAAAAACCCACCGCAGCGCGCTCAACGGGCTGGACCGCGACTTCTTCAAAGGCGACCTGACGTCCCAGGGCGGTGGCGACTTCCGCTCCACCCAGTGCTCGCCCGGCAATATCGTCATCTCGGGCGTCACCTACCCGATCCCGGCCGGTGGCATCACGGCGGCCAACGCCGCCAGCCTGGTGGCCGGCCCTGCCAACAAGTGCGACAACTTCAAGGTCGGGGACCTGCTGCCTTCGCAACACCGCGACAGCTTTGCGATGACCGCCGAGCAAAAGTTTGGCGACTACCGCCTCTTCGCCGACGTGATCGCCTCCAAGCGCGAGTACGCCATCCGGCCCTCGGCCTTCACGGCCAACCTGACGGTGCCGAGCACCAACCCCTTCTACGTGCGTCCGCCCACCGCGCCGGCCGGCACGTCGGAGACGGTCACCTTCTCCTTCATCAACGATGTGCCGCTGAACACCGCGACCGGCAAGTCCAAGACCCTGGAAGCCACGGTCGGCCTCGAAGTGCCGCTGTGGGGTGACTGGCGCGGCTCCGGCCTCGTGACGCGCGGTGAGAACCGCGACATCTCCACGAGCTATGGCGGTGTGGTCAACCCCGCGCTCACCGCCGCACTGGCCGACAAGAACCCGGCCACCGCACTCAATGTCTTTGGCGGCCCCAACAACCCGACGACGATCAAGAACGTCTTCAACGGCATCTCCTACGCGCCCGGTCACGTCACCTTTGACAACCTCGCCTTCAAGGCCGACGGTGCCCTGCTGACCCTGCCTGGCGGCAAGGTCCGCATGGCCTTGGGCCTGGAAGGGCAGGACATCACCACCGTCGGTGGCCAGACCACCGGCACCCTGGCCAACCCCACCACGGGTGAGGTCACGCTCAAGCGTCGCGTCAAGTCGGCCTATGGCGAGCTGGTGGTGCCCATCGTCGGTGCCGGCAATGCCATGCCCGGCATCCGCACGCTGTCACTCAGCCTCGCGGCCCGCAAGGACCACTACAGCGACGTCGGCAGCACCAGCAACCCCAAGGTCGGCGTGACCTGGCAGCCGGTGGAGTCGCTCGGCATTCGCGGCAGCTACGGCGAGTCCTTCCGCGCGCCGGTGCTGACGCAGATCCGCGGCTTCACCAATGGCGGCCGGGGCGGCCTGTTCGTGCAGAACTACTCCGACCCGACCATCAACGGCGCGCTGCGCGTCGGCGTGGCGCTGTCGGCCGCCAACTACGACCTGAAGCCCGAGTCCGCCAAGACCAAGACCCTGGGCTTTGACTGGAAGCCCGCCATCGGCACCGGCACCAAGCTCAGCGCCACCTGGTTCGACATCAACTACGACAACCAGATCGTCGGCGCGCTGTCGGACCTGACCATCCTGAACCGCGAGTCGTCCTTCGCCGGCACGTCCATCATCCAGCGCAACCCTTCACCCGAGCTGGTGGCGCAGCTGCTGGCCACCTACCCGGTGGCTGGTGTGCCGCCCGCCACCTGGACGCTGTTCGTCGACGGCCGCCAGTTCAACCTGGGCCGGTCCAAGACCCAGGGCTTTGACTTCGAGGCCTCGACGCGCTTCGTGGACACCAAGCTGGGTGACTTCCTCGTCGGCGTGAATGGCACGGTGTTCACCAAGCACCACGTCGCGCAGACGCCGGCCGGCGCGCTGACCGACCAGCTGAACACCATCTACAACCCGATGAAGTTCAAGTCGCGCTTCATGGCCAACTGGGCCTATGGTGCCTTCCAGACCAACCTGACGCTGTCCTACGTCAACGGCTACAAGAACAACCTGGCCAACCCGGTGCAGAACGTGGCGTCCATCATCACCACCGACCTGCGCGTCGCCTATGCCTTCGAGACCGAAGGCCCGATGGGCTTGCTGAAGGACGCGACGGTCGCCATCGGCGCCATCAACCTGTTCGACAAGAAGCCGCCGTTCGTCAACGTCCAGCAAAGCCCCAACGGCGGCGGTGGCTTTGACCCGACGCTGACCAGCCCGGTGGGCCGCGTGGTGTCGATCTCGCTGGACAAGCGCTTCTAAACCAGGCGCCTCAGTGAATCAGCCCGCCGCGCCGCAAGGCCCGGCGGGCTTTTCCTTTTGTGTCAGGGCGCCCAGTGGCGCACTTCGACCTGGCCCCAGCCCAACACGCGGGCCATCCACTGGCCGAGCGCCTCGGCATTGCCGCTGGTCTCGACCAGCAGCGGCGCCTGCGGCAAGGTGTGCGTGTGGTCCTGCGGGTGCTCGTGCCGCCACAACCCGGCCGCGCGCCGCGCCACGGCGGTCTCGATGCGCAGCAGCTGGATCTCCGGCCCCAGCGCCTCGTGCCACAGCGCCTCGATGAAGGGGTAATGCGTGCAGCCCAGCAGGACGGTGTCCACCTGCGCCTCACGCAGCGGTGCGGTGTAGCGCGCCACCAGGGCGCGCAGCTCGGCGGCATCCAATTGGCCGGCCTCGATCAGGTCCACCACGCCCGGGCAGGCCTGCGTGAACACCTCGGCCCCTTGGCCATGCCGCGCCACCAGCGCCTGGTAGCGGCTGCTCGCAGCCGTCGCGGCCGTGGCCAGCACGCCGATGCGGCCATTGCGCGTGGCGCTGACGGCGGGCTTGATGCCCGGCTCGGTGCCCACGAAAGGCACGCGTGGCCAACGCGCGCGCAGCGCCTCAATCGCATGCGCCGTGGCCGTGTTGCACGCCACCACGATGAGCTTTGCACCGGCCTCGATCAAATGCTCCGCAATCTGCTCGCTGCGCTGACGGATCTCGTCGGGGCTGCGCTGGCCATAAGGCGCATAGGCCGCGTCGGCCACGTAGTGCAGGCCCACGTCTGGCAGCAGCGCATGCAGCTCCCGCAGCACGCTCAAGCCCCCCACGCCCGAGTCGAACACGCCGATCTCGGTGGCCGCGGGGAGGTCGGGCAGAAGTTCTAGTTCGAGCATGCGGCGGCGAGTCTAGGGGAATTGCGCACATTGGAGAGGCTGCTCCACGGGATGACGCCCTTGACGCCGAAGGCCTTTGGCTAGAATCGAACGATCGTGCTTTTTTGGTCGAGCTGATCGCCAAAATGCCGCGTTTCCCCTGAGTGATTCGAGCTGGAGTAATCGATGAAGGTCTTGGTTCCTGTGAAGCGGGTCGTGGACTACAACGTCAAGGTGCGGGTCAAGGCCGATGGCACCGGCGTGGACATCGCCAACGTCAAGATGTCGATGAACCCCTTTGACGAGATCGCCGTCGAAGAGGCCGTGCGGCTGAAGGAAAA
>CALMQC010000254.1 GCA_937871895.1 uncultured Roseateles sp.
ATGCGCCGCCGCGCAACCTCCCCGGCACCGTGCTGGCCCTGGCTGACAAGCTTGAAACCCTGGTGGGCCTGTTTGGCATCGGCCAACTGCCCACCGGCGACAAGGATCCGTTTGCGCTGCGCCGCCACGCACTCGGCGTGATCCGCATCCTGGTCGAGAAGAACTTGCCGCTGGACCTGCCGGCGCTGCTTGACGCCGCCGTGCCGGCCTTTGGCGAACTGATCGAGAACCCGCGCGACGCGCTGCTCGGCTTCTTCAACGACCGCCTCGCCGTCAACCTGCGTGACCAGGGCTACAGCAGCCAGGAGGTCGAGGCCGTGCTGGCCCTCGCGCCCGGCCGCCTGGGCGATGTGCCGCGCCGCCTGGAAGCCGTGCGCGCCTTCGCCGCGCTGCCGGAGGCCGCTTCGCTCGCAGCCGCCAACAAGCGCGTGGGCAACATCCTCAAAAAGGTCGAGGGCGAACGCCCCACCACGGTCAGCGACGCGCTGCTGCAGGAGGCCGCCGAGCAAGCCTTGGCCGCCGCGCTGCGCCAGGTGCAGCCCGAGGCCGACCGGCTCTTCGAGCAACACGACTACACCGCCTCGCTCAAGGCCCTGGCCGCGCTCAAGGGCCCGGTCGATGCCTTCTTCGACGGCGTGATGGTCAATGCCGAGGACGCCGCTTTGCGCGCCAACCGCCTTGCGCTCTTGCACCAGCTGCACACCGCCATGAACCGCGTGGCCGACCTCTCCAAGTTGGCCGCTTGAGGCCCTGAGCGATGCGCCCCGACCATCACAACGCCCTCAAGCTCGTGATCCTGGGCCGGGACGGCACGCTCAACCGCTACCGCGAAGACCACGTCAAGGCGCCTGAGGAGCTGGAGCCTTTGCCCGGCGCGCTGGAGGCCGTCGCGCGGCTCAACCAGGCCGGCTGGCACACGGTGCTGGCCACCAATCAGCCCGGCATCGGGCGAGGCCTGCTCGACATGGCCTCGCTCAACGCCATCCACCTGCGCCTGGCCAAGCTGCTGACGGAGCGCGGCGGCCGGCTCGACGCGGCCTTCTTCTGCCCCCACACGCCCGAGGAAGGTTGCAATTGCCGCAAGCCGCTGCCGGGCCTGATCGAGCAGATCGGCGAGCGCTTTGGGGTGCAGCTGTCCGAGGTCCACATGGTGGGCGCCTCGATGCGCGACATTCAGACCGCCCGCGCCGCCGGCTGCGTGCCCCACCTGCTGCGCGGCGACCGGCTGGGCGCGCTGAGCCTCGTGCAGATCATGGACATGGTGGCCCAGGTGCCCGGCACCATCGTGCACGAGGACCTGGCCGCTTTTGCTGAATACGTGGTCCAGCTCGACCGCAACGCCCGCAATGACATCCGGGACGAGGCGCTGGGCGCCGAGAGCCACCCCCGGACGGCCTGAACCGATGTCCACCCTGCTTTCCGCGCTCCGCTCCGCTCTCTTCCTGCTCGTGATGACGGCCACCGTCATCCCGTGGGCCATCGCGGCCCTGGTCGTCTCGATCTTCACGCGCGGCGCGCCGGTCTACTGGGTCTGCGCGCACTGGCTGAAGGTCGTCATCCACGCCTGCCGCGTGATCTGCGGCGTGCGCTGGCGCGTGCAGGGCATGGAGCATCTGCCCCAGACCGAGAAGGGCGCCGTCATCCTGCTGCCCAAGCACCAGAGCACCTGGGAGACCTTCTTCTTCCCGATGCTGATGAGCCACCCGCTGGCCTATGTGTTCAAGCGCGAGCTGCTCTACATCCCCTTCTTCGGCTGGGCGATCGGCCGCTGCGACATGATCCACATCGACCGCCGCAAGCGCACCGAGGCCTGGAACCTCGTCGCCGAGCAAGGCAAGCGCCTGTCGGCCCAGGGCATCTGGGTCATCATGTTCCCCGAGGGCACGCGCATCCCGCGCGGCCAGGCGGGCGACTACAAGTCCGGCGGCACGCGACTCTCGATCGCCACGGGCGTGCCGGTGGTGCCGATTGCGGTGACGTCGGCCCGCTGCTGGCCACGCAAGAGCTTCCTGATCCGGCCCGGCGTCGTTGACGTGTCCATCGGCGCGCCCATCTCGCCTGAGGGACGTGAGCCGGCCGAGATGATGAAAGAGGTCAGCGCCTGGATCGAGACCGAAATGCGGCGGCTGGACCCCGACGGCTTCAACCACTGAACCATGGCCACCAAGCGCCCCGCCCCGCTGCTCAACGGCAACCAGCTTTCGCTGTTCGATGCCGACACCGAGCCGGCGGCGGTGGCGCCGAGCGGTGAGAACGCGTCGCGCCGCGAGCTGTTGCTGGGCCTGCACCGCGTGGGCTACGAGCTGCGCCGCGCCCGGCGCCGGAGCATTGGCTTCGTGGTGGGGCTGGACGGCCTGCGCGTCAGCGCGCCACGCTGGGTGCCCATCGCCGAGATCGAGCGCGCGCTGCAGCAAAAGGCCGACTGGATCCTGCGCAAGCTCGTGGAGCAGCGCGAGCGCGCCCGCCGCGTGCAGGCCGCGCGCATCGAGTGGCAGAACGGCGCCCAGCTGCCCTACCTGGGTGAGCCGCTGGTGCTGCGCCTCGACGCCAGCGTGCGCGGCCCGACCTGGGCCGCCGACTCGCGCGTGCTGACGCTGCCACTGGCGGCCGACGCGACCACGACGCAAGTGCGCGACCTGGCCCAAGCCTGGCTGCAGGCCCGGGCGCGCGAGCACTTCGAGCCGCGCTGCGCACATTTCGCCAGCCTGCTGGGCGTGCAGATGAAGCGCCTGCGGCTCTCGTCAGCCCAGACGCGCTGGGGCAGCGCCAGCAGCGATGGCAGCGTGCGCCTGAACTGGCGGCTCATCCATTTCACGCCGGCCATCATTGACTACGTGGTCGCCCATGAGCTGGCCCACCTGCTGGAGATGAACCACAGCCCGGCCTTCTGGCAGGTGGTGCGCTCGGTGCTGCCAGGCTTCGAGCAGGCGCGCGAGGCGCTGCGGCAGGAATCGATCGGCTGACCCCCTTGCAGGCAGGGGCCTGCCAACAGCCATCAAGTTAGGGGCAGTGGGAATTTTCCCCACAAGTTGTCACCCGCGTTTCGGCAAGCTTTGTGAAACTCGCGTTCAAGCTGTCAGCACGGGTGCCCCAGAGGTTCGGTTCACCGGACCCACAGTTCGCTGAGCACCAAGGCAAGGAACGCCGCCGCACTTCACCGTGCGGCGGCGTTTTTCTTTTCAGGCCCCGTTCAGATCACGGCGCTGAAGCGGTAGACCCCGTCGGCGCCCCGCTCGCGGCGCAGGCGGCCGGCCAGCCACAACGCGTGCAGGTGGGCGAGCGATTCGCCCATGGCGAAGGTCGTCTGGTGCAGATCCAGCGGACGCTTGAAGAGCACCGGCAGCAGGCCCGCCGCGTGCGTGGGCGCTGCCGCGCACGCGACCTGGGTCTCGGCCAGGCGCTCGTCGTGGTGCTCGATCAGCTGCGCCAGACGCGCATGCAGACCCCGGAAAGGCTTGCCATGCGAGGGCAGCACCAGGGTGTCGGCTGGCAGCGCCATCAGGCGGCGCAGCGAGGCCAGGTAGAGCGAGAGCGGGTCGGCCTCGGGCTCGCTGTCCACCACCGACACATTGGTCGAAATGCGGGGCAGCACCATGTCGCCCGAGATCAGCACCCCGAGCGACTCGGCATGCAGGCTGATGTGCTCGGGCGAGTGGCCATGGCCCACCAGGCAGCGCCAAGCCGTGCCGCCCACGTTCAGCACCTGGCCATCCATCAAGCGGCGGAATCGGGCGGGCACGGCCGGCACCATGCTGGGGTAGTAGGCGGCGCGGGCGCGGATCTTGGCCAGCGAGTCTTCGTCGGTCAGCCCATGGCTGGCAAAGAAGGCCGCCGCCGACTCGCCGCCCAGGCCCTCGGTCGAGCGGCTGGCCAGGCGGGCGAGCTGGAAGTCCGTCGCGCTGATCCACAGCCGGCACTCGGGCAGCCCGCCCGGCGCGCCACTCCAGCGCTCGCACAGCCAGTGCGCGAGGCCGAGATGGTCAGGGTGGAAGTGCGTGGCCAGCACGCGCAGCACCGGCAGGCCATCAAGGTGCCGGGCAAACACCTGCTCCCAGGCCGCTTGGGTGTCGGCATTGGTGATGCCGCAATCCACCACCGTCCAGCCGGCGCAGCCTTCGATCTCGTCACGCAGCAGCCAGAGGTTGATGTGGTCCAGCGCAAAGGGCAGCTGCATGCGCACCCAGCGCACGCCGGGCGCGATGTCGAGCGCCGCGCCCAGCGCAGGCAGTTGCTCGCCAAGCGGGTAGCTCAGCTCGGATTCGCGGGGGTTGGCCATGCTTGCACCGCCTCTCAGGTTTTGACCAGCTTCTTGACCCGGCCGATGGACAGCAGCAGCCCGAGCGAAAGCCCCAGCGTCACCATCGCCGTGCCGCCATAGCTGACGAAGGGCAGCGGCACGCCCACCACGGGCAGGATGCCGCTGACCATGCCCATGTTCACGAACACATAGGTGAAGAAGGACAGCGTCACGGCGCCCGCCATCAGGCGCGAGAACAGCGTCGGTGCCGCCGCCGCGATCATCAAGCCGCGCAGGATCAAGGCCGTGTAGCCGGCCATCAGCGCCAACGCACCGAGCAGGCCGAACTCCTCGCCAAAGGCGGCAAAGATGAAGTCCGTGGTGCGCTCGGGGATGAACTCCAGGTGGGTCTGTGTGCCCTGCATCAGGCCCTTGCCCGTGACGCCGCCGGAGCCGATGGCAATCTCGCCCTGGATGATGTGGAAGCCCTTGCCCAGCGGGTCCTTGCTCGGGTCGAGCAGGGTGCAGACGCGGTGCTTTTGGTAAGGCTTGAGCAGCGGCCAGGTGACCTCGTCCTGGCAGATGTGGTCTTCAGACAGGACGATGGCGGTGATGCCGATCACGCCGACGACGAGGAAGGGGATCACCAGGCGCCACGACAGGCCGGCGAAGAAGATCACGTACAGCCCGCCCGCCAGCACCAGCAATCCGGTGCCCAGGTCGGGCTGCTTGGCGATCAGCAAGAAGGGCAGCAGCAGCAGGCCGAAGGCGGCCACGAAGTCAGTCCAGCGCAGCACCCCTTCGCGTTTCTGGAACCACCAGGCCAGCATCAGCGGCGTGGCGAGCTTGAGCAGCTCGGAGGGTTGGATGACCAGGCCCACGTTGAGCCAGCGCGTCGCGCCCTTTTTGGTGATGCCAAAAGCCAGCGTGGCCAGCAGCAGCAGCACGCCGAGGCTGTAGAGCGGAATGGCCAGCGCCATCAGCCGCTGCGGCGGCACTTGCGCCACGACCAGCATCAGGCCCCAAGCCAGCAGCATGTTGCGCGCGTGGTCGCCAAAGCGGGTGCCGTGGTCGTAGCCGGCCGAGTACATGCAGAGCAAGCCCCAGACGCCAATCCACAGCACCGCGATCAGCAGCGGCACATCGAAGCCAATGACCCAGGGCCGCAGGCGCTGGCGC
>CALMQC010000255.1 GCA_937871895.1 uncultured Roseateles sp.
CAGGCGGCGCTGGGTGGCGGCGTCAATGCCGCTGCCGGCGGCCGTGCGCTCAGGCGGCCAGGGCGCCACGGCCTCGCGGGCGACATCGATGCCGTTCAGGTGCTCGGCCAGGCGACCGGGTTTGATGAGGCCCTCGGCAAACAGCGTGTGCGCGATGCCGAGCAGCAGGTAGACATCGCCGCCGGGGCGGATGGCGAGGTGCTCGTCGGCGGCCTCGGCCGTCTCGGTGCGGCGCGGGTCGATGACGACGATGCGCCCGCCGCGCGCACGCAGGGCCTTGGCCTTGGCGCGGTAGTCGGGCACCGTCCACATGCTGCCGTTGGACACCATGGGGTTGGCGCCGAGGACGACGAGCAGCTCGCAGCGCTCGATATCAGGCACGGCCACGCTCATCCAGTGCCCGAACATCAGGCCGCTGGCGAGTTGTTTGGGCATCTGGTCGAGCGTGGAAGCCGAGAACACATTGCGCGTGCCCAGCGCCTTGACGAGGCGTGGGCCGTAGAGCATCAGGCCGGCCTTGTGGACAACCGGGTTGCCCAGTGTGATGGCGACTGTGTCGGGGCCGTTGGCCTGCCTCAGCGGCAGCAGCCGGGCTTCGATCTCGGCAAAGGCTTCGTCCCAGCTCGCGGGTACGAGGCGGCCGTCGCGGCGGATCAACGGGGCGCGCAGCCGGTCGGGGTCTTCGTGCAGGTCCTTCAGCGCCACGGCCTTGGGGCAGAGGTAGCCGTGGCTGAAGACGTCGTGCTCGGCGCCGCGAATGCTGACGACGCGCACGCCGTCGGTCTTCAGCTCAAGGCCACAGCAGGCTTCGCACAGCGGGCAGATGCGGTAGTGGCTGGGCATGGCGGCGTCCGGGTCTGGAAAGCCGCCGATTGTGGACATGGCGCAGCACGGGCTGCGTCATGCGCGTGACAGGGTTCAACCCAACGCGTGCGCAGCGATCAAGGCCTTGAGTTCGCGCTCCGACGCGGTGCTGTCCCCGAGGTTGACCTCGATCAGCCGGCGCAGGTGGGTGATGCTTTCCAGGTCGATGGAGCGGCACAGCACGCCGGCTTGGCCGCCGTGCACATGGGCCAGCTCACCAGCCATGGCAATGGTGACGTCCGAGGTGGACAGCGGCAGTTTGACGAGGCAGGGCATGCCCACCGTGGGGGTGCGCCCCTCGGGCAGCTGCAGCAGCACGCCCTTGAGCGAGATGTCCACCACCTGGCAAGCCAGGTGCTCCTGGGTCGTGATCAGCTCGGCGCCAGAGGCGAAATGCACGCGGGCGAATTGGCGGCGTTCGGTGTTGCTCATGGGGGCTCCTGGGGCGGCGAGGCGCCAGCCTAGCAAAAGGGCTCGACCTGGCTGCTGAACACGGTGGTGGTTTCGACCGCCTCGGACAGCGCGGACGGCGCGAGGCTGGACAGTCCCATGGCCTCCAGCATGAACCAGCAGGCGCGCAAGTAAGCCTCGGTCTCGGCGCGCAGCGCGTCGGGGCGGCCCTGGGTGTCCATGCCCCGGGGGGCGGCGGCACGCGGGCTGCGTGCCTTGGCCTGGTAGGCGCGTGCCACGCGCTCCAGCAGCTCCTGCGCGTTCTCCACGGCCTGCGGGCCTTCGACCAGCTTGACCAGGTCGCCCAGCAACTGCTCGGCCGCCGCGGCCAGCAGGCGTGCCGCGTAGTCCGACCCGCCACACAGGTAAAGCCCGGCGCCAAGGTCAACGTATTCCAGCGCCACGCTGAGGCGGGTGAGGTCGTGTGGGTTCATGGCAATGGGGCTGGAGTCTAGGAGGCTGCGGTGTGCGCCTACGCGCGCTGGGCACTCGCTGCCGCGCGCATTCGAGACTTGGTTCACGAAGGTATGCTGGCCACTCCCATCTTGAGGACGCCGCCATGCCTGACCGCCGCCACGCTCTTGGCCTGCTTGCCAGCCTGCCCATCGCCCCGCTGGCCGCCCACGCCGCCGATGACGCCAAGGAGTTCGACGAGGACTCCATCTTCAAGGCCGCCGTGGCCTTCTTCGGCAACACGGCCGAGGGGCTGGGCAAGGTGATCGAGAAAGCCTTCAAGGAGCAAGGCCGCCCCAATGCCTACATCCAGGGCGAGGAAGCCAGCGGCGCGCTGACCGTGGGTCTGCGCTATGGCGACGGCACCTTGGTCATGAAGGCCGGCACACGCCGCAAGGTCTTCTGGGCCGGGCCGTCGATCGGCTTCGACGTCGGAGGCAATGCCGCCAAGGTCTTCACGCTGGTCTACAAGCTGCCTTCGGCAGGCGCGTTGTTCCGGCGCTTCCCGGCGGTGGAGGGCAGCTTCTATTACGTCGGCGGTGCCGGCATCAACTACCAGCGAGTCGATGGCATCACCCTCGCGCCGATCCGGCTCGGTGTGGGCCTGCGCAGCGGCGTCAACATGGGCTATGTCCACTACCGGGCCGAGAAGTCGCTGAATCCGTTCTGAGCGTCTGAATACCCCCATAGCGAGCGATTGCACTAGCGCCGTGCTGGTGCATGACGCGGTGCGCGTCGCCCTGTCAAGGTGCAAAGCCCGCAGCGTTGGCGCGGGGCCCTCAGTCGGCGCGTGCAGCTTGTCACGGCCCTGGAGCAAATCGCGGCGAGGTTGATCTAGGCCAGGAAGGCGCTTGACAAGGCTCCTGAAAATCACGCCAGGAACAGGTGCTTGCTGCGCTCAATCGTGCAGTCAGACCTGGCGTTTGATGGGCTCTAGCTCAGGGAGGCCGACGCCGCAAGCATGCGGTGAATCGGGTCCGGGCGGCGCGACTTGGAGTGGGATCGATGAATCTGCTGACTCGGCTTTCGGTGGTGCAACGCATTGTGGCGTTGGGGGTGTTGGCTTCGGTGCTGGTGGTGGGCCTGATGGCCACCCAGGTGCGGCAGCAGTTGGTGGAGCGGAACAAGGCCGAGCAGGAGCAGCGAGGCCTGCCCATGGTGTCAGCCGTGCTGACGACGGCGCGCCTGACGGCCGAGCACCGTGGCATGTCCAACACCTTCCTGGGCGGCAATGCAGCGCTGGCCGACAAGCTCAGTGCCAAGCGCGCCGAGGTGGACCAATCACTGGCCCAGGTGGCCGAGAAGATCGGGCAGGCGACACACAGCGACAAGGCTGGCGCCCTGGTGGAGGCCTTGCGTACCGAGTGGAAGGCCGTCGCCGAGGGCGTGAGCAGCAAGGCCTTTGCGGCGCGCGACAGCTTTGGGCGCCACAGCGCGCTGATCGAGCAGCAGCTGGCGCTGGTGGAGGAGTTGCTGTCGTCCGAAAGCCTCCTCCTGGACGACGACCCGGTGTCGCACGCCTTGATCGAAGCCGCGCTGGTGCAGCAGCCCTGGCTCAGCGAGACCTTGGGACGCGTGCGGGGCTTTGGCGCGGGCATGCTGGGCAAGCCCAGCTTTGATTCGCAGGACCAAGCCTATGTGGCCTCGACCCTGGACACCGCCAAGCGCAGTGCCATCTCGGCGCGCGCGGCCTTGCAAAGGGCAGCGGCGCTGAATCCGGAGTTGAAGTCCGCCCTGGCAGCACCGCTGGAGAAGGCGGAGCCCGCCTTCCGTGAAGGGGTGAGCCTGGTGGACTCGCAATTGCTGCAGGCGGCGCTGCCCAACAGCCGCGGCGCCGACTTCTTCGCCGCGATGACGCAAGTGATCGCGGCCCAGCAGGAGGTGTCCAAGGTCAGCTTCGCGGTGCTGGAAGCGCGTACCCAGGCGGCGGCTTCGCGGGCGCTGCGCCACGTGCAGTTCGTGATCGGCCTTTCGGCCTCGGCTCTGGCCCTGATGCTGGGCTTGATCGTGTCGCTGGCGCGCTCGGTGCGGCGCAGCGCGCGTGAGGCCGTGCAGACCTCGCAGGCCCTGGCCGACGGCGATTTCCGCGCCCAGGCCACCGTGGCGAGCCATGACGAATTCGGTGCCATTGCCCAGGCCCTAGATCAAGCGCGGGTCGACATCTCGCATGCCGTGCAGGACGTGCGTGTGGGCGTGGACTCCCTGGCCGAAGCCACGCGCGAGATTCAGCAAGGCAGCCACGACCTTTCGCAGCGCACCGAGCAGCAAGCCAGCACGCTGGAAGAAACGGCCTCGGCCATGGAACACCTCAAGGGCCTGGTCACTCGCAGCTCGCAAGATGCTGTCTCCGCCGGTCAGCGCGCTGCCGAGGTCAGCCACCATGCCGAGCGTGGCGGCGAGGTCATGACCCAAGTGGTCAAGACCATGACCGAGATCTCCGAGTCCAGCAAGCAGATCGGCGGCATCGTGGCGCTGATCGACAGCATCGCCTTCCAGACCAACATCCTCGCGCTCAACGCCGCCGTGGAAGCGGCCCGCGCGGGCGAGCAGGGCCGCGGCTTTGCCGTGGTGGCCTCCGAGGTGCGGACGCTCGCGCAGCGCAGCGGCGAGGCGGCCCGCGAGATCCGCCGCATGATCGAGCAGTCGGGCGAACGCATCGACGCCGGCAACCAGTTCGTGGTCTCGGCCGGCAAGAGCATGGAGCTGATCGTGGCCGAGGTGCGCGGCGTGAACGAGCTGCTGCAACGCATCGGCGAGAACGCCCGCGAGCATGCCGATGGCATCGGCCAGGTGTCAGACGCCGTCAGCCAGCTCGACCAGGTCACCCAGGCCAATGCCGCGCTGGCCGAGCAAAGCGCCGCCGCCGCCGAAAGCCTGCGTGATCAAGCCGAGCGCTTGGCTGAGTCTGTGGCTCGATTCAAACTGGCCCAGTGAGCTAGGCTGGCGGCTCCTGCATCACGCCTGACTGCCATGGCCGACGACTTTGGCTTTGCCCCGCCGCC
>CALMQC010000256.1 GCA_937871895.1 uncultured Roseateles sp.
AGAAGACTGGCCACTGGGACAAGTACCGCGAGAACATGTTCACGACGGAATCGGAGAAGCGCGACTACGCGCTCAAGCCGATGAACTGCCCAGGCCACATCCTGATCTTCAAGCAGGGCGTCAAGAGCTACCGCGACCTGCCGCTGCGCTTCGGTGAGTTCGGCCAGTGCCATCGCAACGAGCCCACAGGCGGCCTGCACGGCATCATGCGCGTGCGCGGCTTCACGCAGGACGACGGCCACATCTTCTGCACCGAAGACCAGATCCAGGCCGAGGTCACCGCCTTCACGACCCTGCTGCAGAAGGTCTACAAGGACTTCGGCTTCAACGACATCATCTACAAGCTCTCGACGCGGCCTGAGAAGCGCATCGGCACCGAAGAGAGTTGGGACAAGGCCGAAGCCGCGCTGGCCGAGGGCCTCAAGGCCTCTGGCTGCGACTTCACCTACCTGCCAGGCGAAGGCGCCTTCTACGGCCCGAAGATCGAATACACGCTGAAGGACGCGCTCGGGCGTGAGTGGCAGTGCGGCACGATCCAAGTCGACCCGAACATGCCCGAGCGCCTCGACGCCGAGTACGTGGGTGAGGACGGCGAGCACAAACGCCCCTTGATGCTGCACCGCGCCATCGTCGGCAGCCTGGAGCGTTTCATCGGCATCTTGATCGAGCAGCACGCCGGCGCCCTGCCCGTTTGGCTGGCGCCGACCCAGGTGGTGGTCTGCAATATCACGGATGCGCAGGCAGATTACGTCCAGGAAGTCGTGAAATCGCTGCAAAAACAAGGGCTTAGGGCTCAAGCTGATTTGCGCAACGAGAAAATCACCTATAAAATTCGCGCGCATTCCGTCCAAAAGCTGCCGTACATCCTCGTCGTGGGTGACAAGGAGAAGGCAAATGGCAGCGTTGCGGTGCGCGCCCGAGGCAACCAGGATCTGGGGGTGATGCCCTTGCAGGACTTCCTCACCAGGATCTCCGCAGACATCGCCACCAAGGTCTGACCTCGTTCGGGCGCGTTTTGTTTTTTCTGGGTGCCAGCGCCTGAGGCACCCGACGAAAGGTTTTCACCATCGCTACTTTTGCCGACCGTCGTGCCATCCCGGAGCGCAAGCACCGACTGAATCGCGAAATCATGGCTCCCGAGGTTCGCCTCAACGGCCCCGAGAACGAGCCCATCGGCGTCGTTTCCATCCAGGAAGCCCTACGCATGGCGGGCGACATGGACGTGGACCTCGTCGAGATCTCGGCGACGGCGAACCCGCCTGTGTGCCGGCTGATGGACTACGGCAAGTTCAAGTACCAGGAGCAAAAGCGCGCTGCGGAGGCCAAGGCCAAGCAGAAGATCATCGAGATCAAGGAAGTCAAATTCCGTCCGGGCACGGACGAAGGCGACTACCTCATCAAGATGCGCAACCTGCGCCGTTTCATCGCCGAAGACGGCGACAAAGGCAAGGTCACGCTGCGCTTCCGGGGCCGCGAGATCACGCACCAGGAGATCGGCATGCGACTCCTGGAGCGCATCCGCGATGAACTGGCCGACGTGGCGATGGTGGAGCACATGCCCAAGCTGGAGGGCCGGCAAATGATCATGGTGCTGGCCCCGAAGCGGAAGTAAGGTTTTGCAGTTTGGCCGGTGGGTTTGGTCGCCCGCCGGATCACAAGTCTCCTGAGGCCAACAAGCGTGCCGGGCTCTCCGACACCGCCCCAGGGACACAACGAAGAAGGAGCATCACATGCCCAAGATGAAGACCAAGAGCAGCGCGAAAAAGCGTTTTCGCGTTCGTCCGGGTGGCACCGTCAAGCGCGGTCAGGCGTTCAAGCGCCACATCCTGACCAAGAAGACCACGAAGAACAAGCGTCAGCTTCGCGGCGCCGTGAACGTGCACGAAACCAACATGGGCCACATGGCTCAAATGTTGCCTTTCGCCGGCCTGTAACCCCACCAAGACTCAAAGGAGAAACACATGCCTCGCGTCAAACGTGGTGTTACCGCTCGCGCCCGTCACAAGAAGGTCCTGGCCCTGGCCAAGGGCTTCCGCGGTCGTCGTAAGAACGTCTTCCGCATCGCCAAGCAGGCGGTGATGAAGGCGGGTCAATACGCCTACCGTGACCGCCGCACCAAGAAGCGCGTCTTCCGTCAGCTCTGGATCGCCCGTATCAATGCCGCCTCGCGTGGCCTCGGGCTGTCCTACAGCAAGTTCGTGGCGGGTCTGAAGAAGGCCCAGATCGAGATTGACCGCAAGGTCCTCGCCGATCTGGCCGTCAACGACCCGGCTGGCTTTGCCAGCATCTTCGCCAAGGTGAAGGCCGCGCTCGCCTGATTGCGACCCATCCCGACTCCGGTCGGGATTCGCAACTTTTGAGGGGCCGGTCACCCAGTGACCGGCCTCTTTTTATTTCCTGATTCCGAATGTCTGATCTCGACGCTCTTCTAGATGCGGCCCGCAGCGACTTTGCCGCCGCGCCCACGCCCGCCGAACTCGAAAACGCCAAGGCACGCTTCCTCGGCAAATCCGGCCGCGTGACCGAACTGATGAAGGGCCTCGGCGCCCTGAGCATCGAGGAAAAGAAGACCCGCGGCGCCGAGATCAACCAGATCAAGACAGCCATCGAAGCCGCCCTCACGGCCCGCCGTGAGGCACTCGCCAACGCCGAGTTGGAGCAGCAACTCAAGGCCGAAGCACTCGATGTCACCCTCCCCGGCCGTCAGCGCGGCACCGGAGGTCTACACCCCATCACGCGTGCGATGGAGCGCATCGAAGCGATCTTCGGATCCATGGGCTTTGAGGTCGCCGACGGCCCAGAGATCGAGACCGACTGGTTCAGCTTCTCGTCGCTGAACAACCCCGAGAACCACCCCGCCCGGTCGATGCAGGACACCTTCTACGTCGACATGAAGGACGAGAACGGAAGTTGGCTCAACCTGCGCCCGCACACCAGCCCGATGCAGATCCGCTATGCGCAGGCCCATGCCAAGCGCTACGCCGGTCAAGACACAATGCCCGAAATCCGTGTCATCGCCCCGGGCCGCACCTACCGCGTGGACAGCGACGCCACGCACTCGCCGATGTTCCACCAGGTCGAAGGCCTGTGGGTCGGCGAGAACATTTCCTTCAAGGACCTGAAGGCGGTCTACCTGAACTTCATCACCGCCTTCTTCGAAACCGACGCGCTGCAGCTGCGCTTCCGCCCGAGCTATTTCCCCTTCACCGAACCCAGCGCCGAGATCGACATCATGTTCGAGAGCGGTCCGCTCAAGGGCCGCTGGCTGGAGGTCTCTGGCGCTGGCCAGGTGCACCCGCAAGTGATCCGCAACATGGGCCTTGACCCCGAGCGCCACATCGGCTTCGCGTTTGGCTCGGGCATCGACCGCCTGGCCATGCTGCGCTATGGCGTCAACGACCTGCGCGCCTTCTTCGACGGCGACCTCCGCTTCCTCGCCCAGTTCAAGTAATCCGATCCCGCTATGCAATTCCCCGAGTCCTGGCTGCGCGAGTTCTGCAACCCGCCCCTGTCCACCCAGCAACTGGCTGAGTTGCTGACGATGTCCGGCATGGAGGTCGAAGAGCTGCGCCCCGTCGCCCCGCCCTTCCACGGCATCGTGGTGGCTGAGATCCTCGAAGCCACCCAGCACCCCAATGCCGACAAGCTGCGCGTCTGCAAGGTCAACGCCGGTGGTGCCGAACCTCTGCAAATCGTTTGTGGTGCGCCCAACGCGCGTGCCGGCATCAAGGTGCCGCTGGCCACCGTGGGCGCCGAGCTGCCTCCGGGCGCGGATGGCAAGCCCTTCAAGATCGGCGTCGGCAAGCTGCGCGGTGTCGAGAGCTTCGGCATGCTGTGCTCCGCGCGTGAGCTCAAGCTGAGCGAGGACCATGGCGGCCTGCTCGAACTGGGCGGCGACGCTGTCGTCGGCACTGACATCCGCAAGCACCTGCTGCTGGACGACACGCTCTTCACCCTCAAGCTCACGCCCAACCTTGGGCACTGCCTGAGCGTCTACGGCATCGCCCGCGAGGTCGCCGCACTGACGGGCGCGCCCCTGCTCAAGCCCGAGTTCCCTGCCGTCGCGGCCACGATCACCGACAAACTGCCCGCACGCATCGAGGCCACCGACCTCTGCGGCCGCTTCTCGGGCCGCGTCATCAAGGGCATCAACACCAAGGCGCAGACGCCGCCCTGGATGGTCCAGCGCCTGGAGCGCTGCGGCCAGCGCTCGGTCACGGCCCTGGTCGATATCTCGAACTACGTGATGTTCGAGTTCGGTCGCCCGTCGCACATCTTTGACCTCGACAAGATCAGCGGCGAACTCGTCGTGCGTTGGGGCAAGCCCGGCGAGCAGCTCAAGCTGCTGAATGGCAACACCATCACCGTGGACGAGAAGGTCGGTGTGATCGCCGATGCGCGCGAGGTCGAGTCGCTCGCCGGCATCATGGGTGGCGACCACACCGCCGTGTCGGACGACACACAGAACGTCTACGTCGAAGCTGCCTTCTGGTGGCCCGAGGCCGTCATGGGCCGTGGGCGCCGCTTCAATTTTTCGACCGACGCCGGCCACCGCTTCGAGCGCGGCGTGGATCCCTCGCAAACGGTCGAGCACATCGAGCGCATCACGCAGCTGATCCTCGACATCTGCGGCACATCCGAGACCCAGGTCGGCCCCATGGACGACCAGTCGCCCAATGTGCCGACCTGCAAGCCCGTGACGCTGCGCGTGGCACGTGCCAGCAAGGTCATTGGCGTGCCCATCACGCAGGCGCAGGTCGAGACCGTCTTCACCCGCCTCGGCCTGCCCTTCACGGTGCAAGACGGCGTCTTTAACGTGACGCCGCCGAGCTGGCGCTTCGATATCGAGATCGAAGAAGACCTGATCGAAGAAGTCATCCGCGTGCTCGGCTACCCCAGCCTGCCGGCCACGGCGCCACTGGCCCCCATCGTCGGCCGCGTACGTTCGGAGTCGCGCCGGGGCGTGCACGCGCTGCGTCGCAGCCTGGCCGCACGCGACTATTTCGAGACCATCAACTTCAGCTTCGTCGAAGAACGCTGGGAGCGCGAGCTGGCGGGCTGCACCGACCCGATCAAGCTGCTCAACCCCATCGCCGCGCCGCTGGCCGTGATGCGCACCAGCCTGATCGGCAGCCTGGTGCAGGTGCTGCGCCACAACCAAAGCCGGCGCGCCTCACGCGTGCGGGTGTTCGAGTGCGGACGCGTGTTCCTGCGCGACGCCAGCGTCCAGGTCGGCCCCACCGACGTGGCCGGCATCCGCCAGCCCATGCGCCTCGGCGGCCTGGCCTGGGGCCCCGCCGACGAGACCCAATGGAGCCAGCGCGACCGCGCGGTGGACTTCTACGACGTCAAGGGCGACCTGGAAGCCCTGTTTGCGCCCCAGCGCCTCAGCTTCGTCGCGGCCGAGCACCCGGCCCTGCACCCCGGCCGCAGCGCACGCGTGCTGCTGGACGGGCAAGACATCGGCATCGTTGGCGAACTGCACCCCCGTTGGCGCCAGAGCTACGAGATCAGTGGCAGCGCGCCCATCGTGTTTGAGTTGGCGCTGGATGCCGCCCTGCAACGCCCACTGCCGCAAGGCCAGGCCCTGCCGCGCCAGCAAACCGTGCTGCGCGATCTCGCCCTGGTGGTGGGAGAACACGTCACGCACGACGCGCTGCTGACCACGCTGACTCAGGCCGGAGGACCGCTGCTACGCTCTGCGCGCCTGTTTGACGTCTTCAAGCCCGCACCCGGCGCGGGCAGTGACCTGCAGCCCGGAGAACGCAGCCTCGCCGTGCGCCTCGAACTGCTCGACAACGATCAACCGCTCACCGACGAGCGCACCGAAGCCTGTATCGGCGCCCTCACGGCCGCCGCCACCCAGCAACTTGGCGCACGCCTGCGCGCCTGAGCCCGCACCGACTGGAACGACCGATGGACGCACCCACCCCACCCGGCATCGCAATCGGCAGCCTCGAGACGCCGACGCTCACCAAGGCCGAACTGGCTGACCTGCTGTTCGACAAGCTCGGGCTCAACAAGCGCGAGTCCAAGGACATGGTCGAGGCCTTCTTCGACCTGCTCCACGCCAGCCTCGTCAAAGGCCACGACGTGAAGCTCTCGGGTTTTGGCAACTTCAACATCCGCCGCAAGGCGCCCCGCCCCGGCCGCAATCCGCGCACCGGGGAATCCATCCCCATCGCTGCCCGCAACGTTGTGACTTTTCACGCCAGCCAAAAGTTGAAGGCAGTTGTGCAAGGTGACGCTCCCGGCGCGGAAGACTTCGAGTAGAGTCTTCTTTCCCTATCCGAACCCGTTGATTCCCAATGGAAAAGGCGCTTCCCGCCATCCCCGCCAAACGCTACTTCACCATCGGTGAGGTCAGCGACCTTTGCGGCGTGAAGCCCTATGTGCTGCGCTATTGGGAGCAGGAGTTCACCCAGCTCAAACCGGTCAAACGCCGCGGCAACCGGCGCTACTACCAGCACCATGAGGTGCTGCTGATCCGCCGCATCCGCGATCTGCTCTACGACCAGGGCTTCACCATCAGCGGTGCGCGCAACCAACTGGGCGAAGTCACGCCCGGGCAAAAGCCGGACGACGCGGAAACCTTCCGCGACGAGGCCGAGGCCGCACGCGACCTGGCGGCCGAATTGGCGGCTGAACTGGTGCAACGGGCACCCATCGCTGCGCCCGCCCTGAGTGCACGTCCCTTGCTGGCGCAAGGTGCTTCGAGCTCACTGCCTGTCGCCGAGCCTATCGAGACGTTGGAGCAGGTCCGCGCCGAGTTGCTCGCTATCCGAGCGTCTCTGACGCTCTGAATCTCGGCTATACTGCGAGGCTCAGTCGGGGCGTAGCGCAGCCTGGTAGCGCACTTGCATGGGGTGCAAGGGGTCGCGAGTTCGAATCCCGCCGTCCCGACCATTTTTTCGATAGAGCAACGGGTTAGCAGCTTTGGCCGCTAACCCGTTTTTCTTTGCGCCGCCGACTCAGGGCTTCGTCGCCGAACGTGGCCAGCGTGCCGACCAGGCCTCGTAGGCCTTCAAGGCCTTGGTCGGCCACTCGCCCCACCAGTTGTAGCCGTCGCGGCGCTCGCGGCTGAGTTCGTTGACGTCGTCGTGCAGGCTCTTGTCACGGTCGCCGAAAAGGGGCTGCCAAGTGTCGAGGCTGTAGAAGCGCGCCCACAGCGGGCGGCTGCCGGGCTTGTCGATCAGGCGCCGGCCTTCGGCGGTGCCTTTGCCGTCCCAAGCGCGACCATGAACAGCAATACGCTCCAGCGTGGCAATGCCGCCGTGCACGGCGGCTTGCACCTCACGGCTGGGCTCGGGCAAACCCATCAGGAAGACCAGCACGCCCACGCTCTCGGCGGTGCAGGGCGCGCCGGGCTCGTAATTGCGCGCGGACACCGGCTCCAGGGTCAGGGCGTCGTACTGCTGGGCCCAGAGCGTGCGCTGGCCGCCCTGGCGCAGTTGAGCATCGAGCAGCAGTTGGATGCTGCGCTGCACAGCCTGCGCGGCCTGAAGGCGCCGGTCTTGGGGGAAGAATTCGAAGCCATCCGATCCCTTGGCGACCTGCATCAACAGCTCTGCCACCTCGACCACGGCGTCGTCGTTCAGCGTCACCGCATCGTGATAGCCGCCCTGCAGGGGCCAGACCTGGGGCCAGCCACCATTGGGGAATTGGGCATGCAGCACATAGTCGATGCCGCGCAGCGCCGCTTCCCGGTACACCCCTCCGGCCGCGCCGGGTGCCTGGGCGGCCAGCCGTGTCAGGAAGCGGATTTCGGTGATGGTGGCGTCGTTGTCGATGGTGCCCACATAGCTCCAGGCGGCGTCCTTGGGCAGGTCGAAGTCGCCCGGCGTGGCGAACTTGGAATTGTTGTTGCCTACAAAGGCTTGGCCGCGCGCGCGCGGCGGTCGGTCACGCGGCTGGTTCTTGCCCCAGCCGCCGGCGGGCGTCTGGTAGCTGAGGATGTTGCGGCCAATCAGCACGGCTTCCTCGCTGGCGTACCAGGCGGCGGGCTTGTTGAGCGGCATGGTCTCGGCACCCCTGCCATGGCTCTCGGGCGGTGCGGGCCAGGTGTCGAGGCCGGCGCGCTCTGCGGCCAGCGCGGCGCGGTCCTGGGCCTGTTGGGCACTGGAGCGGCTCAGGTAGTCGAGCCAAGCCGCTCGCGCGTGCGCCGGAAGCGTCTCCACGCGCTCAGCCGTCAGCGGCGGTGGCGGCAGGTTCTGGCCGACCACGCGGGCCGTGGCGCCGGGGCCGACGAGCGCCAGGCTCAAGGCCAGGGGAAGCAGCGGATGCAGGCGATGCAGGGGCAGTCGGGACTTCATGGGATCGAACTTGGACCCCAGACCCTGGGATCATCTGAAGTTGAAACGTTGTTCCATTCTTGCATCTTTGCTCGCCTTCGCCCGTCGGGGTGCTGTCTGCCCGCGTCCAAACGTGGCGCTGACTTCAGACACGGCGCGCGCACCCAGGCAGACTCCCG
>CALMQC010000257.1 GCA_937871895.1 uncultured Roseateles sp.
GCCCGACTACCTGCGGGAGCGCGCCACCCTGATCGGCCCGCGCGCCATGCCGCCAGCCGCAGCCGGCCAGCCAGCGCCGCAACGCACGGCCTACGCGCCGCAAGCCCAGCAGCTCGAATCCGGCACCAGCCACGTCAGCATCGTCGATGCCAAGGGCCACGCAGTCGCCATGACCACCAGCGTCGAGAGCGCCTTTGGCAACCGCGTGATGAGCGACGGCGGCACGGGTCTCGCCGGCGGCTTCCTGCTCAACAACCAGCTGACGGACTTTTCCCTCGCGCCCACAGGCGCTGACGGGCGCCCCGTGGCCAACCGCGTCGAGCCTGGCAAGCGGCCGCGCTCCAGCATGACGCCGACCCTGGTCTTCAAGGGTGAGCGGCTCGTGCTCGTCGCAGGGTCGCCTGGCGGTCCGGCCATCATCCCGTTCATGACGCGCTTCCTCACCGGGCATCTGGTGGGCGGTTTGCCCGCGCAGGCGGCGGCCGAGCTGCCGCACTTGATCAACTTCAACGGGCCCGAGGTTTACCTGGAGGCCGGCCGCTTCTCGGCCGCGCAGCGCGAGGCCTTGCAAGCACGCGGCCACAAGGTGGCGGAGTTCGCGCTGCCGAGCGGCATCCAGGCGCTGTCTCGGCTGCAGGGCGACAGTTGGGCGGGCGCGGCCGACCCGCGTCGCGAAGGCGTCAGCGTCGGTGATTGACGCCTACTTGGCGCCGCTGAACTTCACCGCGCTCCAGCTCCGCACGATCTGCTGGAAGTAGAGCCCGCCTTCGGTCAGATCAGCGTCCGTCCACTCGCCCGTGGGCGGCGTGCGTTCTTTCAGCTGCGAGGCGCTCTCGCGCTTGGAGCCCAGGGTCCACTGCAGGTGGCTGATGTGGTGCTCGCGCATGAAGGCCAGCCAGCGCTCGGTCTCCACACGGTCGATGGGCCCATCGCCATTGGCGTTGACGGCGCCCCACTCGGTCACCATCAACGCGAGGCCGTGGTCGAGCGCGAACTTGGCCTTGTCGCGCAGCCATTGCTTGTGCGAGCCGGCGTAGAAGTGCAGCGCGTAGACGATGTTGCTGAAGCCCTTGAGCGGGTCACGCGCGGCCTTGTCCACCTCCTGCGACCACGACTGAGTGCCGACGATGATCAGGTTGTGCGGGTCGATGGCGCGGATGCGCGGGATGAGCTTCTCGGCGTAGGGCTTGATCACGGTGGACCAGTCCGTGTCCTTGAGCGGCTCGTTGTAGATCTCGTAGATCAGGTTCGGGTGCTTGCCGTACTTGCGCGCCACCGTCTCGAAGAACTTGATGGCCTGCTCGGGGTGCTTCTCGGCGTCGTGCGAGTGGTAGTCCACCAGCACGTACATGCCCTGCGCGATGGCGGCGTCGACGACGGTTTCCAGCCGCGCCATGTTGGCGGCCCAGTCAGCCTGCAAGCCGCCGTTCTTGTCGGCCCCGATGGCGGCGCGGATGATCCCGGCGTTCCAGCTGCGCTGTGCAAAGGCCACCGCACCGGCGGTGTAGTACTCGCTGCCGATCCAGCCCGTGTTGCTCCAGAACAGGCTCGGGCCGGCCAGCGACACCGGCTGCCCGTGGCTGCCCACAATGCGGTTGCCCTGGACGGACAGCGCGCCGTGCGTCTCAACGGCGGTGGCCGCCTGCGCGTGGGCGCCAAGCAAGAGGCAGGTGGACAGCAACAGGCGAGTCAGGGCACGAGGCAGTGTCATGGGCAGGTGCCGCGATGCGGCTGAAGCAAGTAGGGCAGGGCTCAGCGCTTGCCGAGCGCGACGACGCACAAGGCCCCGAAGCCGGCAAACAGCAGGCCGCTCCAGACCTCATAGGGCAGGCCCAGCAGGTGGTAGGCCGCCGCATCGGCACAGTTGCCGGTGACCATGAAGACCTGGGGCCACAGCTCCTCCAGGTTCAGGGTTTCGAGCAGCTTGTCGGCCAGGCCCAGCTTGCAGCTGGCCGACTGCGAGGCCACCTCGTGCTGGAAGACCGCCGCCGTCAGGCCGGCCAGGCAGATC
>CALMQC010000258.1 GCA_937871895.1 uncultured Roseateles sp.
TGCACCAACCCCGGCCTCGTGCTCGGCATTGCCAGCCCCGAGCTGGACGCCTTCGCCACAGCTGCGGCCGCGGCCCTCGCGCCGCTGCCCGCCGGCACCATGCTCACGCCCGGCATCGCCAGCGCCTACCAGCGCGGCGAGGCGGCGCTGGCCGCCAACGGCGCCGTCACCACGCTGCAGCGCGGCAGCTCTGCGGGCTGCCAGGGCGCGCCCGCGCTCTACCGCACGTCGGGCTCGGCCTTCCAGGTCGACCACAGCCTGCGCGACGAAGTCTTTGGCCCGGCCTCGCTGGTCGTCGCCTGCCGTGATCTCGACGAGTTGCTCGCCGTGCTTGAAGGCCTCGAAGGCCAGCTCACCGCCACGCTGCAGCTGCAAGCGGACGACGAGGGCGACCTCGGCCTTGCGCGCCGCCTGCTGCCCGTGCTGGAGCGCAAGGTCGGCCGCATCCTGGCCAATGGCTTCCCGACCGGCGTCGAGGTGTCCACCGCCATGGTCCACGGCGGCCCTTTCCCCGCCACGTCCGATGGCCGCAGCACCTCGGTCGGCACGGCCGCCATCCAGCGCTTCCTGCGCCCGGTCAGCTACCAGAACCTGCCGCAAGCGCTGTTGCCCGCCGTGCTGCAAGACCCCAACACGCGCGGCGTCTGGCGCCGTCGTGACGGCGTGCTGACCCAAGACTGAACCCGTCGCTCCTCAACAAGATTCCTCCGGAGACAACCCCATGAAGAAGCGTCTTTCCGCCCTGGCCGCGCTGCTGTGCGTCAGCGCTGCTGCCTTCGCTGCCGACGTCAAGCTCGTCGTCAAGGCTGACCAGCCCGGCCCCGTCATCCACCGCAACATCTATGGCCAGTTTGCCGAGCACCTCGGCACCGGCGTTTATGAAGGCATGTGGGTGGGCCCTGAGTCCAAGATCCCCAATGTGCGCGGCTGGCGCAAGGACGTGATTGGCGCGCTCAAGGCCCTGAAAGTGCCGCTGGTGCGCTGGCCCGGCGGCTGCTTTGCCGACGAGTACCACTGGCGTGAAGGCATCGGCCCGCGCAACAAGCGCCCGGTCAAGGTCAACACCAGCTGGGGTGGCGTGCCCGAGAACAATGCCGTCGGCACGCACGAGTTCTTCGACCTCGCCGAGCAGCTCGGCGCCGAGACCTATGTGAACGGCAACATCGGCACCGGCACCCCGCAAGAGATGGCCGAGTGGCTGGAGTACATGACCGCCGAGGGCAACTCCACCCTGGCCCAGCTGCGCCGCAAGAACGGCCGCGACAAGCCCTTCCGCGTGCACTACTTCGCCGTGGGCAACGAGACCTGGGGCTGCGGCGGCAATATGCGCCCCGAGTTCTACGCCGACTTGTTCCGCCAGGCGGCCACCTTCCTGAAGGCCCCCGCGAACAACCGCCCCATCATCATCGCCAGCGGCGGCACCGGCATGCAGACCGAGTGGACCGATGCGCTCAGCAAGAAAGGGGTTGCAGGTGTCAACGCCATCAGCCACCACGAGTACACCCTGCCCTCCGGCAGCTGGGAAGGCAAGAAGGGCTCGGCCGTCGGCTTCCCTGAGAGCGAGTGGGTCTCGACCCTGGGCAAGGCGCAGCAGATCGATCAGATGATCGTCAAGAACATCGAGGTGCTGGACAAGAACGACCCGGCCAAGAAGATCGGCTTCTACTTCGACGAGTGGGGCAGCTGGTATGACCCCGAGCCCGGCTCCAACCCCGGCTTCCTGGTCCAGCGCAACACATTGCGCGACGCCCTGCTCGCGGCCCTGCACTTCAACGTCTTCCACGCCCACGCCGAGCGCGTGAAGATGACCAACATCGCGCAGATGGTCAACGTGCTGCAGGCCATGATCCTGACGACCAAGGACAAGATGGTCCTGACCCCGACCTACCACGCGTTCGCGATGTACATCCCCTTCCAGGATGCGACTTCGCTGCCCGCCACGCTCGAAGGCAACCCGGTCTACAAGGTCGACAAGTACGAGATGCCCACCGTCAGCGCCACCGCAGCGCGTGGCAAGGACGGCAAGCTCTACCTCGGCCTCGTCAACGCCCACGCCCATGACGCGCAGACCCTGAGCGTTGACCTCGGCAAGCCGGTGCAGGCCGCTCGCGGCCAGCTGCTGACCGCCGACAAGATGGACTCGGAGAACGAGATCGGCAAGCCGGCCCAGGTCGTGCCCAAGGCCTTCGAGGCCCAGGCCACCAACGGCCAGCTCAAGCTGACCCTGCCCGCCAAGTCCATGGTGGTTGTCGCGGTCGAGTAAGCCCCGCGCAGCCCGTCGTACAAGCGCTCATGCGTCGCTCCACTTCCCGCTGGGCCGCCCTGGCCCTGGCGGTCGGCCTTTGTGCCGGCCTATTGCCTGCCGCAGAGGCCGGCCCCACGGCCGTGCCGCTGGACCGCGTGCGCCTGCTCTACGGGCCCTTCTACGACGCCCAGCAGACCGACCTGCGCTACTTGATGGCGCTCGACCCCGAGCGTCTGCTCGCGCCCTTCAAGCGCGAGGCCGGTCTGCCGGTGACGACGCCGTCCTACGGCAACTGGGAGTCCACCGGCCTCGACGGCCACATGGGCGGGCATTACCTGTCAGCGCTCGCGCTGATGTGGGCCTCGACCGGCAATGCCGAGGTCAAGGCCCGGCTTGACCATGTCGTGGCCGAGCTCAAGCGTTGCCAGGACCAGATTGGCACCGGCTACCTCGGCGGCATCCCCAAGGGCGCCGAGGCCTGGAGCGAGATTGCGGCCGGCAACTTGAAGGCCGACAACTTCGGCCTCAATGGCCGCTGGGTGCCTTGGTACAACCTGCACAAGCTCTACGCGGGCCTGCGCGATGCCTGGCGCTATGCCGGCAACGCCGAGGCCAAGGGCGTGCTCGTCAAGTTGTCGGATTGGGCCGAGCGCCTGACCGCACCGCTGACCGACGCGCAGATGCAGGACATGCTGCGCGCCGAGCACGGCGGCATGAACGAGGTCTTTGCCGACGTGGCCGAGATCACCGGCGACAAGCGCTACTTGGCCCTGGCCCAGCGCTTCTCGCACCGCGCGGTGCTGCAGCCGCTCACTGAGCAGCGTGACCAGCTCACCGGCCTGCACGCCAACACGCAGATCCCCAAGGTCATCGGCTATGGCCGCCTGGCGGAACTCACCCAGCAGCCCGAGGGCCGCCGCGCCGCCGAATTCTTCTGGCACACCGTGGTCGACAAGCGCAGCGTCGCCATCGGCGGCAACAGCGTGCGCGAGCACTTCCACCCCGCCGACGACTTCAAGCCCATGGTGGACGATGTCGAAGGCCCCGAGACCTGCAACAGCTACAACATGCTGCGGCTCACGGCCCTGCTGCATCGCACCGCCGACACGGGCGCCGAACAAGCCCAGCTGGCCGACTACTACGAGCGCACGCTCTACAACCACATCCTCGCCTCGCAGCACCCGCAGGGCGGCTTTGTCTACTTCACGCCCATGCGGCCGCAGCACTACCGCGTCTACTCGCAGGTGGACCAAGGCATGTGGTGCTGTGTGGGGTCGGGCATCGAGAGCCATGCGCGCCATGGCGAGTTCGTCTATTCGAACGAGGGCGACGACAAGTTCTTTGTCAACCTCTTCGTCGCGTCCAGCGTCGAGTGGCGCGAACGCGGCCTGCGGCTGACGCAGTCCACCAACTTCCCGGACGAAGCGCGCACCCAGCTCAAGATTGAACAGGGCGCGGGTCGCTTCACCCTGGCGCTGCGCTACCCGGCCTGGGTGGCGGCGGGCAGCCTGCGCATCACCGTCAACGGCCAAGCCGTGCCCGTGAAGGCCAAGCCCGGCAGCTATGTCGAACTCACGCGCGACTGGAAGGCCGGCGACCGTGTGGTGATGCAGCTGCCCATGCGCACCCACGTCGAGCCCATGCCCGCGCTGCCGCGCTACGTCGCCGTGCTGCATGGCCCCATCGTGCTGGCCGCCAAGACCAACCCGATTGCCGGCGAGACGCTCAACTTCAAGGCCGACGACTCGCGCATGGGCCACTCGCCCAGCGGGCCCGTCTGCGCGCAGGAAGCCGCGCCCATCTTTGTGGGCGAGCAGCGCGACATCGCCCGCCGCTTGCGCCCCGTGCCGGGCAAGTCACTGCTGTTCACCGCGTCTGATGTCGCCCGTGCCGATGGCAGCCGCGGCAGCTTGCAGCTGATGCCTTTCTTCCGGCTGCACGACTCGCGCTACATGCTCTATTGGCCCCAGGCCAACCAGGCCGAGTTCAAGGCCCTGCGCGTGCAGATGGCCCTGGCCGAAGCCGCGCGCCAGGCGCTCGATGCCATCACGGTGGACCAGGTGTCGCCGGGCGAACAGCAGCCCGAGGTCGAGCACGCGGTGGCCGGTGAAGGCACCGAGGCGGGCCTCGCCGTTGAAGGCCGCTGGCGCCATGCGCGCCAGTGGTTCAGCTACGAACTGCGCGACAGCGACGCCCGTGGGCGCTGGCTGCGCCTGTGGTTCGCCCCTCGCGACGCGGGCCGCCGCTTCGACGTCGTCGTCAATGACCGTGTGCTCGCCAGCCTGCTGCTGGAGAAGCGCCCGCCTACGGAGGGCCAGCTGTACAGCCTGGACCTGCCCCTGCCCGCTGACCTGCCGCGCGATGCGGCCGGCAAGCTGCGCGTCAAGTTCGTCGCGCAACCCGGCTCCATGGCCGGTGGGCTCTATGGCTTGCGCTTGCTCAGCGCCCTCCCCGCTTCGACTGCACCATGAGCTTGACTAGTCTCCGATTCCGTCCCCTGTTGCTGGCCGCCCTGCTGGCCAGTTCGTTCGCCACGCACGCCGCCACCCCCACCGGCCTTGATGCCCTGGGCCAGACCGCCCGCCTCACCCTGCCCGCTGCGGCCGGCGTGAGCTGGACGCGCCTGGAGGCCGGCGTGCAACTGCAGCTCGGCAACCTGACGCGCAACGTGCTCTTCTACGGGCCGCAGACCGTGCGTGTCAGCACCCACCTGGGCCAGAGCCACGCCAGCGCGCCGAGCCTCGTCGTCGTGCAAAAGCCGGTGGCCGAGAGCTTCACGACCACCGAGACCGACACCACGCTCACGCTGCAAAGCAGTCAGCT
>CALMQC010000259.1 GCA_937871895.1 uncultured Roseateles sp.
GGGTGGCGCAAAAGGGCCGCCCGCTCGGCAGCAAGTTGCAGTGGGACGGGGCTGAGCACGTCGAGGCCGCGCTGGCCGCCGGCAAGGGCCTGGTGTTGCTGACACCCCACCTGGGCTGCTTCGAGATCTGCGCCCAGGCGATTGCCGAGCGCTTCACCACCCCTGAGGCGCCCATCACCGTGCTCTACCGGCCGGCGCGCCAGGCGAGCTTGCGTGAAGTGATGGCCGGCTCGCGCGAACGGCCGGGCCTGGCCACGGCGCCGGCTCAGCTCTCAGGCGTGCGCCAGATGATCCGGGCCCTGCGCAAGGGCGAGGTCGTGGGCCTGCTGCCGGATCAGGTCCCGCCCGAGGGGCTGGGCGTCTGGGCGCCTTTTTTTGGTCAGCCGGCCTACACGATGACGCTCGCCGCCCGGCTGGTGCAGCAGACGGGCGCAGCCGTCCTGCTGATCTGGGGCGAGCGCTTGCCAGCGGGGCGTGGCTATGTGGTGCACGTGTTGCCGGCGCCGGACATCGCGCCAGACGCCAGCCCCGAAGCGGCCGCAGCCACCGTCAACGCGGCCATGGAAAGCCTGATCCGCCGCGCGCCGGGCCAGTACCTCTGGGGCTATCACCGCTACAAGCAGCCACGCGGGCTGGACATTGGGGCCGCGCCCCCGACTCCCTGAGCGTTTTTCAGCGGCGGCGCGAGCGCAAGCCCATCCAGCTGACCCCCGCCAGCATCAACAGCCAGCCCGAGGGTTCGGGCACCGGGGCCGCTACCAGCAGTGAGGTGTCGCCGCTGATGGCCGTGACGAGCAGGGTGTGGCTGCCGTCGGCCAGCGGGTCGTTGCTCGCGTAGTCAATGCCCGTCAAAGCCGACAGCTTGGCGATCAGCACGAAAGACTGCGACGGAGCGACGTTCACGGTGACGTAAAAGGTCTGCAGTGTTGGAACCGAGGTACCGAGGTAGTCGATGCCCTTGCTGGAGGCGGAGCCAAAGTCGATCAGGCCGGTTTCAAAGTAGGGGTCGAGGCCGGTGTAGATGGCTGCAGAGCCGAACAGACTGGCCTGCAGGCCACTGACGCTGCCCGTCATCTGGAAAGTGAAGGTGTAGGAGGCTGCCGTGCTGCCAATGTAGGTGTAGGTGCGTTCGGTGCGGGCCTCGGTGTAGGCGGAGTAGAGGTCAATGCCGACCGGGATGTGGGCTGGATCGTCCAGGATGACGGCCTGCTCGTTCACGCTCCAGGCCTTGGCACCAAGCAGTGGTGTCGCCAGTACGCCGGAGAAGGCCGCCGTTGCGCGGTAGCCGACCGAACCCGCAAGGCTGTACGGCGACAACTCTGCCGTGTAGACCGGCGTGCCGCTGTAGTCCACACCGGCCGTACTGGCCCCGGCGCCGCCGCTGAGCTGGTCCGGCGTGCCGGTGAGCGGGATGCCAAAGTGCGGGCAGGTGGTGCAGCCAATCACGAAGTCGCCATAGGCAGTGCCCATGGCCGAGGCGCCATCGGCGGCCTGCGCGGCAGGGGCGGTGAGTTGCAGGACAAGGGCGGCGAGGCTGACGGCGCGGGTCAAACGAAGTGCGGTGGCCATGGGGGTGCTCCCGAGGGGTGGTGTCGGACCGCAGCGTAGGCGCCGACCTCAGCGAGAACGCCGCCCAGCCTCACCCAGATTTGGCAGCAGCAGTACCTAGTTTTCGCACGGCTTCCTGCCGGTCGGCAGCGCCCAGCTTGCGCAGCAGGCTGGCCACGTGGTGCTCCACGGTGCGCTCCGAGCGGTGCAATCGCTCGGCGATCTCACGGTTGCTGAGCCGTTCGGCCAGCAGCTCCAGCACCTTGCGCTCCCGGGCCGTGAGGCCAAGGGCGTCCTCACGCACATGGCGGTAGGGCCCGCGGGCCAGGCTCTGCACGCCCAGGCCGCGCAGGCGCTGGCGGGCGCGGCGGGCCGCCAGGCCGGCGTCGAGCGTCGTCAGCAGGGCCAGGGCTTGCTGCAACTGCGCGGCATCGCCACCCAGCCAGACCAAGGCTTGCTGGTAGGGGATGCCAAGGTGCGCCCACGCTGCGGCGGCACCGTCGAGATCGCCTGCAGCCTCGCGGGCAAAGGGCTCCGGTGCGTTGGCCGGCAGCACCACCTCAGGCACGCCGAGTCGGCGGCGCCAGATCAAGAGCTGCGCCCGACACCAGGGCTCGTCGCGCCGCCAGCCATGGTCGAGGGCTTCGTCGATCCAGCGCAGCGCGCGCTCGCGCTGGCCGAGCAGGGCGGCAATCTCAACGCGGTGCACATCGACCGACATGAACCACGGCGGGTCCGGCTGGTCGGGCGCCGCGAGGCCTTGCTCCCAGCGTGCGCCAGCGCCCGGCTCGCCCCGGCGTGCGGCCTGCAGGGCCAGCAGGTGGCGCACATGGCGGCGCTGCAGCTCGTTCAGGTCGGTGCGCGCCGCCAGGCCCTGCAGCAGGGCATCGGCCTCACGCCAGCGGCCGCTGGCGATGTCGCCACAGGCTTGCTGGATGCGCAGGTGCACGGCATGCACCTCCAGGTCGCGCGCCTGACAGTAAGCCAGACCGTCATCGCACAGGCGCCGCAGGTCGGCGTAGCGGGAGTCCACCAGCGCCGCAGCGGCGAGGTCGGCAAAGCAGCGGCCCACGAGTTCTTCCTGCGCGGTGGCGCGGGCGTCGGCCAGGGCTTCGGTCAACTGGGCCAGGGCTTGCGCGTGCAGGGCGGTACCCAAGGCCGCAGCGCCGAGCAAGGCCAGGGCCTGCGCGCGGCCGGCGCGGTCCCCGAGCGACTCGAACACCCCCAACGCTTGGCGCACGGCAGGCAACGCCGCCACCCCGGCCTGGCGGCGCAGCAGCAACTGGCCTTGCACGACGAGCGCATGGGCCCAGACGCGCTGGCCGTCTCGATGCGCGGCCGTCAGCGCAATCGCTTGCTCAACCTCGCGCAGCCCGGCCTCAGCGCGGCCGTCGAGCGCCTCGATGCGCGCGAGCCGGGTGTGCTGCTGGGCGGCCAGCAAGGGGTCGGCCTGCTCGCGGGCGCGGTCGATGGTGGCTTGGGTGCAGTCGCGCGCCAGTTGCAGCTGGTTGGTCAGAACCGCCTCGTCGGCCAGTGCCAGCCAAAGCGGCAGGCGCTGCTCCGCCGGCGCATGGCGCAGGGCCAGTTGGTAGAGCAGCGCGGCCTGGCGATGCGCGCCGCCTTCGGCCAGCTGGCGTGCGGTGGGCG
>CALMQC010000260.1 GCA_937871895.1 uncultured Roseateles sp.
GTGGACCGCAATTCGACCGCGCACTTCGGGGTCGGCGCCTTCCTGCTGGCGGCGGCCGAGATGGTGCGGCTGCTGGACCGTCACTGAGTCTAGGGAGCCACATGGAACGACGACATTTCATGCGCGCGGCGGCGCTGGGCTCCGCACTGTCTCCGGCGCTCGGCGCCCAGGCAGCTCCGGCCAACGTGGGCTCTGCCGGCGCTGCCAACCCGCGCGACTACCAACTCGCGCTCCTGCAGCAACTCGCCGTGCCAGTGCTTGGGCCCATGGCCCAGGGTCAGCTGAAGCAGCGCTTCGCGCTCGAGCTCAGCCCCACCTGGGACGGGCGCGACCCTTCGGTGGCTTACCTCGAGTGCTTTGGCCGCCTGATGTCCGGCATTGCCCCTTGGCTCGCGCTGCCCGTGGACGAGACCGCCGAAGGCCGTCTGCGCGGCCAGCTCCAGCAGCAGGCCCTCCAGGCCTATTCCAACTCGGTGGACCCCGCCAGCCCCGACCTGCTCAACTGGCGCAGCCATGCCCAGGCCCTGGTCGATTCGGCCTACTTCACCAATGCGCTGATGCGTGCGCCCAAGGTGCTCTGGGAGCCGCTGTCCGCCCAGACCAAGGCGCGCATCGTGGCCGAGATCAAGGGCCTGCGTCGCTTCGAGGTGCCGTACATCAACTGGCTGCTCTTCGCCGCCATGAACGAGGCCTGGCTGCTGTCCATCGGCGAGGACTGGGACCCGATGCGCATGAACGGCGCCATCCGCAAGATCAACGAGTGGTACATCGGCGACGGCTGGATCAAGGACGGCCAGGACTTCCACTTCGACTACTACAGCTCCTACGTCATGTACCCCATGCTGTTGGAGATCCTCGACGTGCTGGTGGCCCGCAAGGCGCCCTTCTGGAACGCCAAGCCCACCGACCTGCTGGCCCAGGCCACGGCGCGCGCCCAGCGCTTTGCCGAGCACCTTGAGCGCTTCATCGGCCCCGAGGGCAGCTACCCGCCCATCGGGCGCTCGCTCACCTACCGCACCGCCACCTTCCAGCCCCTGGCCCTGCTGGCCTGGCGCAAGCAGCTGCCCAAGTCCCTGCCCGAGGGGCAGGTGCGCTCGGCGCTGCACGCGGCGCACGTGGCCATCTGGGGCGGGCCAAGCAACTTTTCGGCCTCGGGTTACCTCAATATCGGCTTCCGGGGCCCCCAGCCCGAGCTGGGCGACTGGTACTCCAACAACGGCAGCATGTACATCGCATCGGCCGGCCTGCTTGCGCTCGGCCTGCCGGCCTCCGATTCGTTTTGGACCGTGCCCGCCCAGGACTGGACGCAGAAGAAGGCCTTCGCCAGCGCGAAGTTCCCGAAGGACTACCCGGTGAACTATTGATGAAGCTGCCCTTCCTCCTCGCTTCAATCGCGCTGTTGGCCGGCCTCCCCGTGCTGGCCGCTGAGCGCTTGGTCGTCACCGCCCAACACGACCTGAAAGTGCCACGCCCGGCCGAGACCATCACCGTGCCCTGGCGCGAGGTTGCCAAGGCTCTGCCCGGCGCGTTGCTGCACCAGCTGAATGTGCGCGATGCCACCGGCCAGGTGTTGCCCTACCAGGTGACGAATGTCGCCCCGCTGGCGCAGGACCCGAAGAACGAAGGCATTGCCTATGGCGAGCTGATCTTCCAGCACGACTTTGCGGCGGGCGAGCAATCAGTGCGCTTTACGGTCGAGAAGGTGGTCGGGGTCGTGCCGCCGTTCCCGGTAAAGGCCTTCGCGCGCTATGTGCCCGAGCGCCTCGACGACTTCGCGTGGGAGAACGACCGTATCGCCCACCGCACCTATGGGCCCGCCTTGGCGGCCCCGGCGGCGCCCGGCACGGCGAAGGAAGTGCTGGTCACCAGCGGGCTCGACATCTGGTTCAAGCGCCCCAGCTACCTCATCGTCGACCGTTGGTACAACAAGGGCCACGACCACTACCACCGCGACGAAGGCGAGGGCCTCGACATGTATTCCGTCGGCCGCAGCCGGGGCGCGGGCGGCAGCGGCATCTGGAAGGACGGGCAGCTCTACACCAGCCGCAACTACGCCCGCTGGCGCGTGCTGGCCAACGGCCCCGTGCGCGCGGTCTTCGAGCTGGACTACGACGCCTGGGACGCCGGTGGCGTCCAGGTCAGCGAGACCAAGCGCTTCACCATTGATGCCGGGCAGCAGTTCTATGCCGTTGAGAGCACCTTCACTGCACGCTCAGCGCAAGCCCTACCCGTCGCGCTAGGTCTGCACAAAACCCCCGCGTATCCCAACCAACAGCCCCAGATCACCACCCAGCGCGCCCCGGGCCTGCTGATGCAATGGGTCAAGCAGCGCGATGCCGGGGACTTTGGCGCCGCCATCGTCCTGCCAGGCGCCCAGGGCTACGCCGAGGACGCGATGAACGAGCTGATCCTGACCCAAGCCCAGCCGGGGCATGCCCTGCGCTACCACCTCGGGGCCATGGTCAGTTGGTCGGGCGAGGTGACGACTGCGGAGGCCTGGCGCGCCTATGTTCAGGCCTACCGGGCTCGGGTGGCGGCGCCGGTGAGGGTGCTGGTTGGGGCGGAGCGGTAGAAGTC
The DNA here is from genome assembly GCA_937871895.1 of uncultured Roseateles sp. Taxonomy (GTDB): domain Bacteria; phylum Pseudomonadota; class Gammaproteobacteria; order Burkholderiales; family Burkholderiaceae_C; genus Pelomonas. The sequence goes on from CALMQC010000260.1 coordinate 2,578, forward strand.
CCGCTGGCCGTTCGCTTGCCCCTTAGCTCGCACGACGAGCATCAAAGCGAGCAACGTCCACCCGCCAGAATCCCGCCATGAAGACCATCCGCGACCTGCTCAAGCCGCCGCACATCACGGGCCGTGTCGAGGCCATCGTCGTGCGCGGCGACCCGCGCCTGCCGGCGCGCTGCATCGAGG
>CALMQC010000261.1 GCA_937871895.1 uncultured Roseateles sp.
GAGTGCGCACAACGGAAGATGGCGTTGAGTTCTTCGTCGTCGGCGGCATCGACGTTCACATTGAGCAGCAGCTGCTCCATGTTGTCCAGGTTCTCACCGGCTTCTTCAAAGAAGACCTGGTAGAACTGGCTGAGGTCGATGCCAGCGCTGATGTTTGCGCCTTCTGAGGTCATATCACCCATCGCTTCGCTCCCTGTGGTGGCGGTGGCTTCAGCGGATCACCTTGCCGATCACTTCGATCAGCTTGGCGGGGTCAAAGGGCTTGACGAGCCAGCCGGTGGCGCCGGCCGCACGGCCCGCCTGCTTCATCGCGTCGCTGGACTCGGTGGTCAGGATCAGGATGGGCGTGGCCTTGAACTTGGGGTTCTCGCGCAGCTTCTTGGTCAGGCTGATGCCGTCCATGCGGGGCATGTTCTGGTCCGTCAGCACCAGGTCGAAGTCGCGCGTGCCGGCCTTCTCCCACGCGTCCTGGCCGTCCACGGCCTCAACAACGTTGAAACCAGCGTTCTTGAGCGTGAACGCGACCATTTGCCGCATGGAAGCCGAGTCGTCGACGGCAAGGATGGAGTGCATGTCGGATTTCTCCTGGGGCTATCGTGAGGACTAAAACAGTTCGATGGAGCCAGCGTCCATCTCATCTTGCGTCACAGGATTGGGACGCAGCGGTGCGGTCTCGACAACGGCGATGCCATCGGCGTCATCCATACCGAAGGTGTCGCGTGCCAGTTGGTCGGCACAGCTGCGCAGGCGCTGGCCGGTGTGGGCGATGAGCTGGGTGGACATGTCCTGGAACTGCAGGGCCGTGATGGCGCCTGCAATGTGCTGCATCACGTCCTTGAGCGGCGCCAGATTGGGATCACCTTCGCTCTTGCTGAGCATGGTCATCACCAGGCTGGATGCTGAATAGAAATGGTTGGACAGCGCTTCGCCCGCGTCATCCAGCAGACGCTGCAGACGCTCGAGATCATTGGTCACCGACATCAGGTGATCCTGAAGTTCGGCGGCCAGCAGCAGCGGCATCGATCCAGCGGCGTCAGACTGTTCTTCGATCTGCATCATGTGTCCAAACGGCCCTCTTTCGAGAGTCGGCACGTGGGCGCGAGTGCTTCGTTCACGTGAGCGTGCATCATGGCATGTTGAAAGCTTTTGTCGCCCCCGTCCAGGAGCCAAAGCGGCGGGATGCGCTGCATTTCTCGCCCAGAGCGTGCGCAAGTTGACACTCGCGCGTTGCGCCCAGGGAAATGGCCAGGCGCCCGAAGATTCCGGCAGCCTGTCGGGGGCCGCGATTTCGGGGGCCGGCGGTGCGCCGGCGGCATACTTCGCCCCCATGACGCTGGCCGCCAACGACCCCTCTCCCCGGCTCCTGCGGGTGCTTCACATCGAGGACTCGGAGCTTGACCATGACCTGATCCAGGCCGAGCTGCGACGTGGCGGCCTCCGGGTCGAGATGCGGCGGGTGGACACGCTGCGCGGCATTGACCTGGCCCTCGGCGAGCGCTGGGATGCCATCGTGTCCGACTACGGCCTGCCAGGCTTCACTGGCTTGATGGTGCTGGAGGACCTGCGGCGACGGGGCGTCGAGATCCCCTTTGTCATTGTCTCTGGCGAGATCGGCGAGGACGCCGCCGTGAGCGCGATGCGCAATGGCGCGGCCGACTACCTGCTCAAGAACAACCTGGCCCGCCTGGCCCCGGCGTTGCAGCACGCGGTGGAGGCGGCCGAGTCCGAGCGCGCGCGGCGCCTGGCGGACGCCGAGCTGCTGCGCTCCAAGCAGCGTCTGCACGAGCTGGCCGGCCACCTGCAGACCCAGGTCGAGCTGGAGCGTGCCGGCGTGGCCCGTGAGATCCACGACGACGTCGGCGGCGCGCTGACGGCCATCAAGTTCGACCTGGCCTGGATCGATCGCCACGCCCAGGAAGCCGATGTGCGCCAGCGGGTGCAGATGGCGCTGGAGGCGGTCAACTCGGCCATCGAGGCCAGCCAGCGCATCATGCAGAACCTGCGGCCGGCCATCCTGGAGCAGGGCCTGGCGGCTGCGCTGCAGTGGCTGGTGGGCCGCTTCGAGCGCCGCACCGGCATCGAGGTGGCCGCCCGGCTGGCCGACGACCGGCAAGAGCTGCCCCCCGGCGTGCCCCTGGTGGCCTACCGCACGGCGCAGGAGGCGCTGACCAATGTCTCCAAGCATGCCGGCGCCACGCGCATCGAGATGGACCTCAGCCTCGACTCCGGCGCGCTGACGCTGGAAATTCGCGACAACGGCAAGGGCCTGAGCGCTGAAGACCTGGCCAAGGAGCGGTCCTTTGGCGTGCGCGGTCTGCACGAGCGTGCGGCCACCGTGGGGGGGTGGATCGACCTCAGCGGTGACCAGGGTGGCACCTGCCTGACCCTGACCATCCCGCTGTCCACCGAGCGGTTTGAGGCTGTGGAGGCCGGCGCGTGATCCGCGTGGTGCTGTGCGATGACCATGGCTTGATCCGCCGCGGCATCCGCGACACCCTGGCCGACGGCGGTGACATTCAGATCGTCGGCGAGGCCGGCGACTACGGCGAGCTGCGCACCGTGCTGCGTGCGCTCGGCGAGGGCGCTTGCGATGTGCTGGTGCTCGACATCAACATGCCCGGCCGCAGCGGCCTCGATGTGCTGCACGCGCTGCGCGAGGAAGGCGCGGCCATCCGCACCTTGATCGTCTCGATGTACCCCGAGGACCAATACGCCATCCGCGCGCTGCGTGGCGGCGCCTTTGGCTATGTGAACAAGGCCGGCGACCCGGCCCAGCTGCTGCAGGCCGTGCGCACCGTGGCCCAGGGCCGCAAGTTCGTGACGCCCGAGATCGCACAGATGCTGGTCGAGAGCCTGACGGCGCCGGCGCCCGAGCAGGCCCATCAGAAGCTGTCCGACCGTGAACTGCAGACCCTGGTGATGATCGCCTCGGGCAAGCGGCTGTCGGACATCGCCGAGGAGCTGATGCTCAGCCCCAAGACCGTCAGCGTCTACCGCGCGCGGGTGCTGGAGAAGCTGGGCCTGGCCAACAACTCCGAGATGACGGTCTACGCGATCCGCAACGGCCTCGTTGCCAGTTGAGCGCTAGCTGAACGCCGCCAGCAGCCGCTCCAGCGCCGCACTGAAGGGCGTCTGCATCAGCGGCAGCGTGGCCACCATGCCCAGCAGGCCCACACTCACCGTCACCGGGAAGCCCACGGCAAAGATGCCGATCTGCGGCGCCACGCGCGAGATGATCCCGAGCACCAGGTTCACAAAGGTCAGCATGGTGATCAAGGGCAGGGCGATCCACAGCCCGATCTGAAAGATCTCCGCCCCCCAGGTCTGCGGCTGGGCCGCGCGCAGGAAGGCAAAGGGCTCCTGCCCCACCGGGAAGCTGTGAAAGCTCTGCACCAGCGCCTGGATCAGCAGCAAGTGGCCGTTGATGGCGATGAAGAGAAAGGCCACCAGGCTGCCAAAGAAGCGGCTCGTGGCCGTGCCCTGGGCGCCGGTGCCGGGGTCGAAGAATCCGGCGAAGTTGAGCCCCATCTGCAGCCCGATCAGCTCGCCCGCAAACTCCAGCGCCGCGTAGACGATGCGCACGGCAAAGCCCATGGTCAGGCCGATCAGCACCTGCTGGGCGATCAGCAGGGTCAGCATGGGCAGCGAGTCCAGCGGCACGGCCGGGATGGGCGGCAGCGAGGCCTGCGCCGCGACCGAGATGAAGAGCGCCAGCCCCACGCGCAGCCGCATCGGCACCGTGCGCTGGCTGAAGGTCGGCATGCCCGAAAACAGCGCCAGCGTGCGGATGAAGGGCCAGAGCAGCGGGTTCAGCCACGCCAGCAATTGGGCCTCGGTGAAGCCGATCACACCACGACGCTCGGGATGGCCTGCAGGGTGCGCTGGATGTAGTCCACCAGCTCGGTCATCATCCACGGCCCGGCCACCGCCAGCACCAGGATGGCGGCCACCACCTTGGGGACGAAGGACAGCGTGGCCTCGTTGATCTGCGTGGCCGCCTGGATCACGCTCACCACCACGCCGACGACCAGCACCGTCAGCAGCACCGGCGCCGCCACCAGCATCAGCATGTAGAGGCCTTGCTGGCCGAAGGTGAAAACTTGTTGCGGGTCCATCTTGTCCCTCTCAAGAAGCAAAGCTGGCCGCCAGCGAGCCGAGCAGCAGATTCCAGCCGTCGGCCAGCACAAACAGCATCAGCTTGAAGGGCAGGGCCACGAGCACGGGGGACAGCATCATCATGCCGAGGCTCATCAGCACGCTGGCCACGATCATGTCGATGACCAGGAAGGGGATGAAGATCAGGAAGGCGATCTGGAAGGCGCTCTTGAGCTCGCTCGTGACGAAGGCCGGCACCAGCACCTTGAAGGGCACGTCCTCGGGCTTGACCTTGGCGTCGAGCTTGGCGAGGCGGGCAAAGAGGGCCACGTCGCTCTGCCGCGTCTGCTTGAGCATCCAGCCGCGCATCGGCACCTCGGCGCGCTTGAGCGCTTCGTCGAACTGGATGGTGCCGGCGCTGTAGGGCTGCCAGGCATCGGCGTAGACCTTGTCCAGCGTCGGGCTCATCACGAAGAAGGTCAGGAAGAGCGACAGGCCAATGATCACTTGGTTGGGCGGTGCCGACTGCGTGCCCAGTGCCTGGCGCATCAGCGACAGCACGATGGCAATGCGGGTGAAGGCCGTCATCATCAACAGCACGGCAGGCAGGAAGCCCAGCGCCGTGAAGAACAGCAGGGTCTGGATCGGCACCGAGTAGCTGGTGCCGCCAGCGCCCTGGCCAATCAAGAGTGGCAGCGTGGCAGGCGGCGTATTGCCACTTGACTGCGCCCAGGCGCCGCCAGCCAACAACAGCAGGGCGAGGCCAAGCCATTTAGTGCGCATCGGCGCCCCCATCCGGCTTGCCGGCGAGCTTGCGCCCCAGCAACTGCGCAAAGGGCGTGAGCGCCGCACCGCTCGGCGGTTCCGCTTGCGGGGGCAGGGTGTGCAGCGTCGTGATGCCCTGGGGCGTGGCGCCCAGCACCAGCCACTGGCGGCCCTCGCCTTGGCCCACCTCGACGATCAGGAGGCGCTGGTTGGTCGAGAGCGGCAGGCTGCTCACCACCCGCAGCAGCCCGCCCATGCCCGCACCGCCCATGGGCGTGCGCTTGAGCAGCCACAGCGCGACCGGGATGACGGCCAGGATGGCCAAAAACCAGAGGAGGGAGATGAGCCCCGAAGATGCGTTCATGCCTCGGCATTCTTCGCGCCGGCTTGAGGGCCTGACGCGAACAATAGGAGGCGAAACGGCCCGCTGTTCGACGCAAACCATCGGTGGCTTTGCTCAGCGGCCACGACCGATCCGGCTCGGCCGGTCGGTCCGTGGCGCCCCCAGAAATTGCGATCTCAGGGGGCTGGCGCAGCCAGTAGGGGGTGGGCCTGTTATGCGCCCTTGGACAGGCGACGCATGCGCTCGGAGGGCGTGACGATGTCCGTCAGCCGGATACCGAACTTGTCGTTCACCACCACCACTTCGCCTTGGGCGATCAGGTAGCC
>CALMQC010000262.1 GCA_937871895.1 uncultured Roseateles sp.
CGAGGGTGTCGCCCTTCATGATCACGTACTGCGGCGGCCAGTAGCTGCCGGCAATCGCCAGCTTGTCCTCGTAGCCCTTGAACTTGCTGGTGTCCACCGAGCGGGCCTCGAGGCCCACGCGGATCTCGGCCACGTTGTCGGGCTTCTCCATCCACAGGTCGATCATGTTGATCTTGGCGTCACGCCCGATCACATACAGGTAGCGCCCTGAGGCCGACAGGCGCGAGATGTGCACCGCGTAGCCGGTCTTGACGATGTTGATGATCTGCTTGGTGTCGCCGTCGATCAGCGCCACCTCGCCGGTGTCGCGCAGCGTGGTCGAGAAGATGTTGGCGATGTTGAAGTTGTTGAGCTTCTTGGTGGGCCGCTTCTCGGGCGGGATGATCACCTTCCAGGTGGCCTTCATGTCGGCCATGCCGAACTCGGGCGGGGTGGGTGGGTCGTGCTGGACGTAGCGGGCCATGATGTCCACGTCCTGCTCGCTCATCTCGCCGCTGGTCTGCCAGTTGGGCATGCCGGCCGGGCTGCCGTAGGCGATGAAGACCTTGAGGTAGTCGGTGCCCTTGGCCAGGGTGATGTCGGGCGTGAGGGGCTTGCCGGTGGCGCCCTTGCGCAGCACGCCGTGGCAGCCGGCGCAGCGCTCGAAGTAGATCTGCCGCGCCTTGTCGAACTCGGCCTGCGTCATGGCCGGGGCCTTGGGGTTGGTGGCCTGGTACATGGGCACGTCGGCCAGCGGTGACGGGCTGGCGTGGTACTTGATCTGGGTGTCGGAGTGCTCCTTGGTCTGGGCCTGCACGCACAGCGCGGCGGCCATCAGGGTCAGTACCGGAGCGACTTTGAGCAGCTTCATGGCGGTTCCTTTCTTGGATGTGCCTGGGCATCGTCGGAAGCCCGGCTGCGCGCGTCCTTGAACCGGGTCAAGAAATTGGTGCGCCGCAACAGTCGGCGAATCCCGCTTGGGATGCGTCAAGCCGCGTGCAGATCGCGGCTGACAAGCCCACCCCTGGCGGCGGAAGCTGCGGCGCATGAAAAACACACACACGCCTGCTCCCGCTCTTCCAGCCCGCCGCCTGAACCATCTCGGCTTGGCCGCGCTGCTGGCCTTGTCAACCGGCGCTGCGCTGGCCCAGGCCAGCAGCCTGCCCCAGGTGGTGGTCACGGCCACGCGCCATGCCCTGCCGCTGCAGGACGCACCTGCGGCCCTCACCGTCGTCAGCCAGGAAGAGCTGGCCGAGCGCGGCACCGAGAACCTGCTGCAGGCCCTGCGCACCGAGCCCAGCGTCAGCGCCTTTGGCCGCCCCACGGGCGGGCGCAAGGCGCTGTCGCTGCGCGGCATGGACCCGCGCCACGTGCTGGTGCTGGTGGACGGCGCGCGCATCAGCGCCAGTGACGGCCTAGTGGGCTCGTCCGACTACCAGCTCGATTGGACCGGCGCGATGGACATCGCGCGGGTCGAGGTGGTGCGGGGGCCGATGTCGGTGCTCTATGGCGCCGAGGCCCTGGGCGGGGTCATCAACGTCATCACCCAGCCGCTGAGCGGCGAGCTGGAGGCGCGCGCCTTTGCCGAGGCCCGCTTCGGCCAGGACGGGGGCGACGGCCACCGCCTGCAGGCCGCGCTGCGCGGCAGCTTCACGCCGCAGTTGCGCTTCGGCATCAGCCTGGCCGATGGGCGCCGCCAGTCCACGCCGCAATCCGCTGACGCAACGCTCACCGCCGTGGAGGGCCGCCGCCCCCGTGAGGCCGCCGTGCACCTGGCCTGGCTGCCGGTGGAGGGCCACACCGTCAAGCTCGACACCCGCCACGCTGACGAGCTGCGCTGGTTCGATGCCCGCGAGCGCAGCGGCAAGAAGCGGCTCTACCAAAGCGAAACCCCGCTGGTGCGTGACCACCACCTGCTGGCCTGGGAGGCCGACTGGGGCGGTGGCCGCGAGAGCCTGCTGCGCGTCTACGAGAACCGGCTGGACACCCGCAACACCCGCAGCAACGGCGTCGCGCCGCTGCGCCCCAACGTCCTCGGCGACCAGGTCCTGGAAGGCCAGTTTGCCCAGCCCTTGCCCGGCGGCCAACAGCTGACCGCCGGCTTCGAGCACCGCACCGAGTGGCTGGACAACGCCGCCCTGCCCGGCGGCCACGCCCAGGCCCGGCACACCGGCCTGTACGTGCAGGACGAAGCGCGCATCGGCCGCAGCCTGCTGCTCACCGGCGGCCTGCGCCACGACAACACCCAAGGCTATGCCTCGCAGTGGAGCCCACGCGTCTACGCCGTGTGGACCCTGGCGCCCGAATGGGTGCTCAAGGGCGGCGCGGGCAGCGGCTTCAAGGCGCCGAATCTCAAGCAGGTCAACCCCGCCTACCGCGAGGACGAGGGCCCCAGCACCTACCTCGGCCAAGCCGGCCTGCGGCCCGAGCTGAACCGCAGCCTGGAGGCCGGCCTGGCCTGGGACCGTGCCAACACCGGGGCCAGCCTGATGCTGTTCCAGAACCGCATCCACGACCTGATCACGCCGGTGCTGCTCAGCGGCACGCCGGCCAGCGGCACTTACCAATTCCGCAACGTGGACCGGGCCGTGCTGCGCGGCGCCGAGGCCAGCGCAGGCTGGCGCGCAGGCGCCTGGCAGTGGCGGGTCTCGGGCACCTGGCTGAGCGCCCATGACGGCCAGGGCCTGCCGCTTGAAAAGCGCGCCACCCGCACCTGGGCGCTGCGCGGCGACTGGCGCGACGGCCCCTGGGC